>JAYUPZ010000492.1:0-6585 GCA_043759805.1 Myxococcales bacterium
GAGGTAAGTCCACGGGATCGTCCTTGATGTCGGGTTCTTTCCTGTCCGAGGCACCGCCGCTGCAGCCGGCAAAAAGGACCGCGGCCGAAACCGCGAAACTGGCGACCTTATAAACACGCTTCATGAATGCTCCCTCGAAGCAGATAGGCTGGCACCTGGTCGGCGACCCCCTCGGTCGACGGCTCCAGGCACAATACCGGCAGAACTTTGTACCATTCGTGCAATTGACGTTCCATAAGCAAAACGGGTGATCGAAGGCCCAAAGGGCATATCCAACCGAAATTCTTGAGGAATCTTCCCGGTTCCTAAGACGTCGGAAGCTCAATTTACGGCTCGCGCGAGCAAAAGATTGCCGCCAACGCGACGCATCCCAAAAAATCCACAGGATCTCAAAAATTCGTTGCCCTTGCCGCACCGCTCTTTGACAGACTCTATTTACCTTCGGTTCGGTGGTTGTCTTAAGAGGTATCGGTTCCACGACAACAAGGAGCGTCACCATGGACGTAACGATCATTTCGAGGAGCGAGTCGGCGAGGCGGGAGCAACAGGCGGTGGCGAAGGAGCAGTCAGAAAGACTGACCCGCTACTTCAAGAACATCGTCCGGATAGAGTGGCATCTCGACGACGACGGAAACGCCGCCCTCGTGCAGTGCCATCTCCATGCGGGACACGCATTTTATCGGGCCACAACCGACGCGGCCAATTTCCAAAGCGCAATGCATCTGGCGGCCGATACACTCATCGAGCAACGTCGGCGCAAGAAACAACAGCGGGTGCGCGGTCGCCGAGCGCCTGTGCTGCAAGAGGTAGCGTAACACGAAGCACGGTCGCTCGAGATTCCAGGATTAGGCTTCAGCATGGACAGGTGGTCACAGCCCTGTCTGACGGTCCCACGTCCACCAATCCGGGACCGCGCTGGAGCCTAACCTTGGGGTTCCGGGCGACCGTTTACCACGTCACTGTTAAAGCGTACGGCGAATCCGAGCCCGCGACTGTTTTGCCTTGGACCCAGACCGCGCGCACGCAGACAAAATACTCGGTCTTGCCAATCGCGATGGGACCAAATCCTTCGCCTTTGCCCGTGCGGCCTCGCTCGGCCTTGAACACTGGCCGGCCTGCGTTGTCATACAGTTCAAGAATAACGTTCAAATCGGCCACACCGCTTAATTCGGCGCGCATCTCGCGACCCGCCTTGCCGGCCGGGACTCGGTAGTAGTCAAAATCCGGCGTTCCATCGGGGGAAGGCTCGCCGATCTGGCCAAAAACCGCGATGCCGTTGCCAATCAGGGTTGCCGACGCAGGGGAATTATTCGGCTCTTGTTCGGTGGTTTCTGCCTCTTCCACCATCATTTTTTTCCAGAACAACGGTCCCGAAATCGCAAAAATCATTGCAAACGCAACACCAGAAATTCCGACAAACCGTTTGCGACGGCGCATGGCACGTTCGAAGACATCCACATCCTCGCGGCGAAGGCGCTCACCCGGTTCGCTCGGCGTTGGGTCATGTTCCGATCGCGACGCCTCCGCATCGGGCATCGACGTGACCCACGACGGAACATCCTTCAGGGAATGAAAGCCACTGCGCGTGCGCGAGTAGGTTTGCGGGGCGCCACCGCGTAAGGCGGGCATGGCTTCAATGGTTGCCGGTGAAAGGCGCGACATCGGCGCATCGACGGACGCCGGTGGCAGTGTGGACTCCGCTTCGTGATCGGCAGCCTTCGCCAGACGACGTGGACCTTCCAATCCGAGAACATTGACAATGATATGATCAATGGCCTCCTTCATCTGATTGGCCGTGGCAAAGCGATTCTCCGGCGACTTCGCGAGCGCCTTCAAGATCACGTGATCCACATCGAGCGGCAGGTTCAACTCGGGCATCCTCAGCGTCGGTGGTTGTGGATCGTCGGCGAGATGCCGGTTGAGGATTGCCATCGGAGAATCGGCTGGAAAGACGGGGGTTCCTGTCACAACCCGGTACAACGTTGCGCCAAGACTGTAGATGTCCGAACGGCCGTCGGTGGGTTCGCTGCGCACCTGCTCGGGTGACATGTAATACGGCGTGCCGATGAGGCTACCTGCCCCTGTCACTTCCCCGATACCTCCGCGTTGCTGCGAGAACGTTGCAAGACCAAAATCGAGGACCTTGACGACTTCTTCCTGACCCCGCCGCAGTAGACATACGATGTTGTCGGGTTTCAGATCTCGATGAACGATGCCGTGGTGATGCGCTTCGTCGAGTGCTGAACACACCTGAGAGAAAAGTGGCAAGGCACGCTCTAGCGGCATCGGCCCATCGCGCTTGACGATCGCCGACAGGTCTTCGCCCCGAATGTATTCCATCACGAGATAAAGCAGCCCGTGCCATTCACCGAAGTCGAAGGTTTGAATGATGTTGGGGTGATCGAGGCGACTGACAAGCTCCACTTCACGCCGGAATCGTTTTGCCGCTTGCACGTCGTCGGCGAGATCCCGGCGCAACACTTTCATGGCGGCGATCTTGCCCATGCGAACATGTTCGACCTTGTAGACGACCCCCATGCCCCCGGAGCCAACGCGCTCGACCACGCGGTAACGCCCTTCGACCGTCTGGCCTATCAAGCCATCAAAAGCATCTCGGCCGACTGGACGCGACAAATCATGGCCGCAGCGACTGCAGTATTTAATGTCCGGTTTTTCGAGCCGGGAATCACAAGACGGGCAGGCCGACGGCACGGAGACCGGACCTTACCACCACCGCGGCGCGCCTGGGCATTTCGTCACCAAACGGAGGGGTCAGTTCCACGCAATATACGGGCAACCGCTGCAAATGCCGTCGAATCCACCGCAGCGCCTGCCTTCAAATGGGCATTCGCGATGGTATCGGCTGCGTCGGCTGCATGCATGCGGAAGTACCGGCTCCACGCATCAACTGGCTCGTCTTTCAGGGGCAATCGTTCAAGCGAGCGCTTCAATCGCGTCGACAGAACGTCAAGATCCGGGAATGGCCGCTCGGGTGGCAACACGCGATACAAGAGGCCCTCGGGATAGGTGGCTTGCGGCGGCAACAGCGGCCGAACTTCAGCGACAACATAGAGGGGGACCTTCCGCATCAGTTGCGACACTGCCGCAAATAGCGGGGCCTTCTTGGGATCATGGGGAAGGGACAGCTCTGGAACTTCCGCGCGCGCGCGCGCGTGATACCAGCGGTACGGCAACAAACGAATGTCGACATAGCGAACGTCGGGGCGAATGCCTTGTACGTGTCGAAGATAGGCGTAACCGAAGGCGAAAGCATCGCCCTGGCCCAAAATCACGGCGTTGGGTTCGACGTTCTGCAATGAAATCCGCAGCGATGCTTCGACGAAACGATCACCCGCGTGATTGGCGTTCGGGAACGAGCGAATCGCCGAGACGGCAACCGCCAAGGGCAAGACCATTCGCAACACGCGTGACAATCCATACCCGGAAAGAAACTCGATCCCCCAGGCCGACATGACAAAAACCAGCATGAGAGGCAACAGAAAGAAACGCTCGCGAATGGCCGCTGCCAAACTTGAATCGGGAAGATTGAAACGTGCGACGAATACTGGACCCGCCAACACGAGACATGTGACGAGCGCCACGGTCAACCACGTTTGACGCCGCAGCCCTACAATGATGCCAGGCAACGCCGCCAGGCCAAACAAAAAGACGCTTTGTGTCCCCATGGCCTCGACAAAGGCGCCGACGTGCCGGACAGGATCAAGTTGCGATTTGGACAATCCAAGCGAAAAGGTGCCAAAATCAGCGCGCAAGAAGTGACGAAGCAGACCCTTGACCGTACCGGTTTCGCCCCATGCCCAGATCCGATTGTCGGACTGGACAACGAGAGCAGCGTACGGCAACAAGCCGATGGCAAGTCCCATGAGCGCCGCAGCGACGCCCGCAAGAAGTGACTTCCACACGGCGGGCGCGCCCGTACTGTTGCGCCACAGAATGTAAATGCCAGCGGGTGCCAAAAAAATCACGGTGTGATGGTTGGAAAGACCTAGACCAAACCAAAGGCCCAGTTCGAGCGCGGTCCGAATCGGTCGGAATGCCATCGTGGGCAACGAACAACGTACTGCCAGGTTCACGATCCCGGCTGCGAGGAAAACACCGAGTGGAAAGACTTCGGGCTGACCGGCGAGGCTCCAGCAAATAGGCGAAAGGCCAAACGCCATCGCCACCGATGTCGCGATCCATCGCGATGTCGTCAAGTTCGTAAAGAGTTGTGCCAGCATCGCAACGGTTGCTGCACAGGCCAATGACGAAAGCAGCGCGACTCGAAAAGGGATCGCCGAAATCGGCAGATGCGCGAAGAACTGGGCAAGGATGTTGTGTAACGGATAACCGGGCGGGTGTGCGACGCCGCCGCGCGCGGCAACCAGCGCGAACTCCGCGGTATCGCCACCGCCGATCG
Source organism: Myxococcales bacterium (assembly GCA_043759805.1). Classification (GTDB taxonomy): domain Bacteria; phylum Myxococcota_A; class Polyangia; order Fen-1088; family Fen-1088; genus JAWXBF01. The sequence goes on from JAYUPZ010000492.1 coordinate 4,421, forward strand.
TTCGCGTCGCGGTGAAGCAGTACAAAGCGAAGCACACGCTGCCAGCTGCAAGGGCGTGAGCCCGGGAGCGCATCCATGGGGCGGAGATAGATGGCAAGAGGGTCGTTTCCAGCGGACAGAGTACCCTGCCCGCGCGCCACACCCAAAAACTCGAACGGTTGGTGGATGCGCCCGTCGCAAGGGCAGCTATCCTGGGCCGAAATGAATCAACCCGACCTGGAAAGACTGGACTGGCCGGAGCTCCTCTTGCGCCTTCACAGCCACGCCCGCTCGGATCGCGGGCGCGCTGCCTGTCTCGGCCTGCAACCACAGGCGACGGCGGCACAGGCACGCGCGATCTCGACCGAGATCACGGAGCTCGTGGGGCTGCTGATGCAGGACGGTCGCTCGCCCGCCACGGCCTTTCCCGAGGTTGAACCCCTTTTGCACGCGGCAGAACGCGGCTCGGCCCTCGGCGCCGAGGAGCTGAAACAAATCGCATCGCTGTGCGAGTCCGTTGCGCATGCGCGAAGATTCTTTGGAGGCCGAACCGGCATCCTTGCAGAACTTGCGCAGGCACTCGGCGTCCACGACGATCTGGTTCGCCTTGCTCGTGAGACGTTTGACGCCGCGGGTGAGATCCGCGACAGTGCGTCCTTCGAGCTTGCCCAGCTTCGACGTGAACGAGATCTGATGGCGACCCGCGCACGTGCCGCTGTCATGGAAGCCGCAACCTCGGCGTCGTTCGCAGACTATCTGCAAGATGATTTCATCACCTTGCGAGAAGATCGATTCGTATTACCAGTCAAGGCATCGTTCAAGAACCTGGGACTGGGTATCGTTCACGCGACCTCACGGACGGGCGAAACCGTCTTTATCGAGCCGACCGAGGTGGTCGAAATCAACAACCGCCTCAAGGTGGCGGAACTTGCCATTCGGCGAGAATGTCGCCGCATTTTGGAAGCACTGGCCGCAGAAGTTGCGGTCGCAGCACCGCAGTTGCGCAGCGATATTGACGTATTGAGCTTGATTGACGTTCGGGTGGCGATGGCACAACTCGCCATCGAGCTGGAAGCCAATCCCGTTGACCTGATCGATGAGCCCGTCGTTCTGCTGATCGCGCTGCGCCATCCGTTGCTGGTTTCCCGTGCAGCGGAGAGCAAACGAAAAAAGTTGCCGTCGCTCGTGGTGGTCGCCAACAACGTTCGGCTGGGTATTGGCAACGGCGTGGACGACGCGCGTTGTCTTGTCATCAGTGGACCCAATGCAGGCGGCAAGACGGTTTTGTTGAAGGCGGTGGGGCTGTCGGCACTCGCGGCCCGCTGTGGTTTACACATATGCGCCGGTCCGGGCAGTCGCATTGGTTGTTTCGCCAACATCCTGACGGATATCGGCGACGAGCAAACCGTGATGGGGGATCTCTCGACGTTTTCGTCACACCTCGCGAACCTTTCGCGCATCGTCAAAATCTTGCAGGGCGACAGGGGTCCACACCTTGTGCTGTGCGACGAAATCGCAGCCGGCACCAATCCCGACCAGGGAGCCGCTCTCGCACGGGCGACACTTGAACACCTTGCCGATGGCGAGACAATCCTTCTGACGACAACCCATTACGATGCACTCAAGGCGCTCGCCGAGACCGATGATCGGTTTCGCAATTCGGGCATGGAATATGATCTTGCGGCCCTCCGTCCCACGTTTCGTCTGAAGGACGGATTGCCCGGCCGTTCCTATGCCCTCGATGTGGCAGCGATCATGGGGCTTCCCGATAGTCTGTTGGAACGGGCGCGATCACTCGTTGGCAATGCCTCGCTTGGACTTGAAGAGATCCTGCGTGAGCTGGAGCTTCGGGAAGCCGAGTTGGCGGTCGAAGAAAAGAAGTTCAAGGTTGCACGGGCGGATTTTGATTCGAAGGTCCAAACGACGGAGCAAAAGATCCGCGAAAAAGACGACGCACTGATGGCGCGAGAACGTGCATTGGGTCTACAGGCACGGGCCGAGCTCGAAGCAACCGTCAGACAGACCCGAGAATCGTTGCGCCAGATCCTGCGTCGCGCACGTCAGTCCGCGAGACACCAGGGTGCAGACCGTGCGGTGACCGAGGCACAACAGAAAATTGCCGAAACAAAAAAAACGGCAGCTGCCGCCCTCCCTGAATCTCCCTCTCTCGACCTGGAGAAACTCCG
>JAYUPZ010000493.1:0-3127 GCA_043759805.1 Myxococcales bacterium
CCGGCACCACCTTCCGCGCCACCGCCAGAACCGCCTTCAACATTTCCGCCCACTGGTCCGCCCGTGCCTCCCACACTGCCTTCGCCGCCAACAAGCCCTGGATAGCGGCCGCATGCCATTGGTAGGGCTGTGATCATCATCACGGCACCGAAATAAAAAGTACGGATCCACCTAGACGAAATGAACATGGTACTGCTCCCCAAAGTTCGACACTACGCGCCAATTCTATCACCGTACCATCAAGACCGCTACGGCCTGTGGATAAATTGGTAAAAAACGGGCGGCAATACCGCTCCCAATGAAGGCAGCGGCGGGAAGCAATTGCCCTGAAGAGGCCGAAAATTACGCTTCCGCGTAAATTCGAATCTGTTCGTCGACCACTTTTTCGTTTACACCGGTTCGGATGAATTCTTTCAGGCAGTCCGAAAGAGTCAGAATCATCTCGTCGAGATCGCCGTCATCACCGAGCTTGTTCATGAGCGCCCTTGAGCCGTTGGAGGGATCTTCGCGAAGAAACTCCCGCACCGTCTCGATCGTCAGTTCGCCAGCAAAATCGATCTGGGCGTGTTCGAGCAGGAACGCGATCAGTTTGTTCACGGGACCCTCCGGTTTTCGGGATTTGAGACAAAAAGCAAACGGTGAATAGAGAGCCTTATCGCGGAAACCCCGCGTGATGCAAGGATTTTTCTGGAATTTTGACTGGCGCCTTCTTCTTGACTCAACTGTCGGATTTGTTACCGTCGTCCCCATCGTGTCGCGGCCGTATTTGTTCGGGTTGCTTTCCGTGGTCGCCGCGTTTGCGGCTGGCTGCGGTCCGGTTCAATACGTCGCCAAGGTTGGTGATGCGTCCACTGCACACGCGCAGGCACAACGCGAGGGGGCGAAGAACGACGCTCCGTACGAGTTCACGGCGGCCACCGAATACCTGAAAAAGGCGCGCGAGGAAGCAGGTCGCTCGCAATTTGATTCTGCCGTTGCATACAGCTCGCGGTCCGAGGAAATGTCCCATAAAGCCCGCGCCCTTTCGCGCGAGAATTTTACGCAGAGCAAGCTGAAGAAGCAGACGCCGGACCCTACGCCTGAACCTACCGCTGCGAGCGACGAATCACCTCCTCCTGAATCGACAGCGCCGGGTCGCAGACGTCGAGGGCGACAACGATGACTATTGCGCACCGTTTGCTTGGCGGTCGGCATGGCATCTGCTCTGTCGTCGGTTTCGTGTTTCTCGCTCTTTTCTCCGGTTGTGCGGGACAGATGCTCAAACACAGGGTGCGAACCACACGGGATGTGTTGCACAAAGCTCGCGAAGCCGGTGCCTACGAGTGCGCACCCCGCCATCTTGCGATGGGCGATGTGCATGTCGAGTTTGCCGAGAACGAACTGGATCAGGGTGATTATTTTCGCGCGCGAGCCCACGTCGAAATTGCGGAACAAAATGCGGCAGAGGCCCGCCGGCGCACCGGCCGCTGCATGAAGGAACCGGCCGAACCGGAACCTGTCGAGACGCCAGTACTCGCCAAGCCTAGCGATAGCGATGGCGATGGGCTGCTTGATGGTGTCGACAAGTGTATCGTCGAGCCCGAAGACAAAGACCAATTCGAGGACGACGACGGATGTCCGGATCCCGACAACGATTCGGATTCGATTGCGGACAAGTCGGACATTTGTCCAATGGATCCTGAAGACCTCGACAAGTTCGAGGACGAGGATGGTTGTCCCGAAAAGGACAACGACAAGGACGGCATTGAGGATGCGCGCGATCGCTGCCCCGCTGAGCCGGAAGATGCCGACGGCTTCGAGGATGAAGATGGATGTCCTGACCGAGACAACGATGCCGACACCATCGACGACACCGCTGATAAATGTCCGAACGAGCCAGGTCCGGTTGCGACCGGCGGATGTCCGCAACAGTTCAAATTGATCGAGGTAAAGGGCGACAAGATAGAACTTCTGCAGAAGATCTTCTTCGACACCGCCAAGGCGACGATCCAACCCAGAAGCTTTGCACTTCTCGACGAGGTAGCGGAGGTCTTCCGGGCCCGTCCAACGTTACGTGTGCGGATCGAAGGGCATACCGATTCGCGTGGCAAGCGGCCGCTTAACGTGCGCCTTTCGCAAGCGCGCGCGGATTCGGTTCGCGCCCGTTTGATTGGGCTTGGCATCACGGGCGATCGGATGGAGAGTGTCGGTTTTGGACCCGATCAGCCTATCGAAACGAACCGTACTGCGGCTGGGCGTGAACGCAACCGCCGCGTCGAGTTCGTGATTACGAATCAATAAGACACCCTCCCGTTCGTTCGGGAATTGCCAAGGAACTCCGATGTTCTATCGTGCTGTTGCGGTACCTCGTGCCGTGTCGAAAACGTCCGTCGCTTTCGTGGTCGCGTTGTTGCCCCTATTGGGCATGGCTGATCCGCTTTGGGCGGATGCTGCCGGAAAAGACCGGGTTTCGGCCTTGATGAATCAGTCGCTCGATGCGTTTGCCGAACGCAAATGGCCCGAGGCTCGCGAGGCCGCCGAAGAGGCCGAGGCGGCGACGGTGTTGGGTGGTTTCTCCGCTTCCGAAAAGCGGACGGTTCTTGCCCGCATTCGCGTCGTGATGGGCGCCATTCAGATCGAAGGGTTCCACAATCCGGGCGAAGGCGTGGCACTTTTCCGTCGCGCGCTTCGCGAGGACGCGTCGGCGAAGCTGAGCAAAACCCTTGCAACCACCGAGGTGAAGAACGCGTTCAAGAGCGCGATCATCATGGTGCGCGCAGAAGCGGGCGCCGAAGTTGTTTCCAGCTCGGCGCCTGCCACTGCCGAAAAAGAGCCCGCAGGTAAAGACGTTGCGGCTGCGGCAGCGCAGGAGAAACCAGTTCAAGAGAAGGCAGTTCAAGAGGCGGCAGCGCAAAGCAAGGCTTCGGCGAAGACCACGGCAGAGGACGCAGAAAAGGAAGAAGAAGAAGAAGAGGTGAGCCTGGAGGAGCTGCGCCGACGTGCGCGGGAGAGCAAGTCTCCGAAAGTGGACACCGTTGCCCAGAAGGCGCAGCAGCCAATGGCGAAACCCGACGTCGCCACGAAACCGGTGACGGTGGTGGCCATTGTGCCGCCTGAAGAAAAGAAACCCGAGGAGCCGGATCTTCCC
>JAYUPZ010000494.1:0-3127 GCA_043759805.1 Myxococcales bacterium
CAATACCACGTTCGGCAAGACCCAGTGGATTGCAGAGATCGATCGCGTATCCGACGACCCTGGACAGATCCACCGCGGCAAAATCTTCACCCGAACTGCGTTGCGATAGGCGCAGGAGGTTGGATACAATTTGCTGTATGCGCAACGCTTGTCCTTCGATATCGAGGATCATTGGCCGCGTCGGATGATCGTCAGGCAGATCTTCCAGCAACAGCTGCGAAAGCCCCAACACACCGGATAGAGGATTGTTGATTTCGTGCGCCACACCGGCACCAAGGCCACCGATGGCGGCGAGAGATCGCGACCGCAACAAGAGATCCTGGGCGTTCTTCAGTTCGAGGGTCTTTTCTTCAACCCGCTTTTCGAGAGACTCGTTCCACACCCGTATCTCCTGAGTCTGATGCAAGATTTCTTCGCGTGCCGCCGCGAGCGACGAGGTCATCGCATTGAATGCCCGCGCGAGCGCACCCAGTTCGTCTCGCGTTTGTACGGGCAACTGCAAATCCAGTCGCCCCTGCGCTACCTGGCGCGCGCCGTCAGATAACAGTCCAACCCGATCCGAAAGCCTTCGACCAAGGCTCGCAGCGACAAGTGCCGCAACAATGCCAGAGATGGTCATCCAGTAGATGGTCGCCCATCCCATTCTTTCAACAGGACGAAGCGCAGCCTTGAGCGGTCGTTCGGCCAGAACGCCCATTTTGAAGGAGGAAAGCGGAGAGAATGCGCCGATGACGGTTCCTTCCTCCGAGCGATATTCGGCGACGAACGGCGCGGTTGGCAGCATGGCGGTCGGCACGTTCGGGAGGTGTTTGGAACGCAGCGATCGGTTTTCGTTGCGCGACGACGCAATGATGCGACTTTGTCGATCGAGCAAGAAGATGCGCCGATCGGTTGCGGCTCCCGCGCGTTCGTTCGCGCGCATCAAATAATCGGCCAGACGGCGCAACGATATTTGCGCGACGATGACGGCCGCTTCTTGATCGACCACGGGATCGTATTTGATGGCGACGATCACCTGCGGCGCGGAATCTTCACTCCCTGCAAATACGGGCCCGACGGCAACCCCGTTGCGCAAGGCCTCTGCAAGGGGAGAACGACGGGGCAGTTCGGCCGCCGCTTCGGGCGAAAGGGCATCGTGGCTTCCGAGGGTCGCGTTTTCCCTTGGGTGTTGCAAAAAGGCAGGCGTCGCCAGTGGGTTGCCGCGGGCGTCGTAGATCCCGATGATGCTGAAGTCAGGTCGTTGTTGGTACACAAACTGGAGAAACTTTGTGAGGGTTTCGCGAGAGGGCAGCGCTTTGCCTGCGGCGGTTACGTCCAACACCCGTGCTTCTACCCGCAAGGTGGTCAGCACGACATCCAGTTGATCGGCGACGTATTCCGCGAACTGTCGTGCTACGGTTTGCTCCTGTTCTTCAATCGATTGTCGAATGGCCGATTGGCCGATGCGGGCGGCTGATAATCCCGCAATGGCCATGGGAATTGCGCAAACACCGACCGACATCAGGGCGAACTTCCAGCGCAGTTTCATTTCGGTTTCATTTCAGCACTGCCGCATCCGGTGCCCAGGTAAAACGATCCGACCATGGGGTTGTGCCGAGCTCCGGATCAAGTACCCAGACCGCTGCCGTTCCGGTTCCGGCCGGTGTGTATCCGGTGATGGTTTCCTCGTTCACGAATTTTTGTGCGGGCATCACGACTGCCGTGGTCACGCGGTCTCCAAATAACACTTTGGTGGTCGGGTTGAAGTTCTTTCCGCGGATCGTCACGGGCGTTGCACCTTTTTCGGGCGCCTGGGCCGGGCTTACCGTCGAGATGCTTGGTGTTTCTGCATAGACAAAGGCGCGAGAACGAAGCGCAGTGCCGGTGGGGGTTCGTACCTCAAGATCCACTACGCCGGCCGCATGGGGAGGTGTTCGACCGACAATGGTTTCCGTATCCAGCAGCTGTCCGCCATCTGGGCTGATGGGTTCGCCATCGAGAAAAGCCTTGGTGCCCGAAACAAATCCTTGGCCACGGATCACAATCTCGTTGCCGCCCCGTTCGCCTCCACGCTGCGGGGAGATCTCCGTCACGGCCGCAGCGGCCACCAGGACGAATTGGAGGGTGGCTTCGCTGCTGTTCACGGCAATCGAGGCGTCTTCCGCGAGGGCTGCTATTTCCAGGATGCCTCCCCTGGCGAGTGTCTCAGGTATGAAAATGTTCGCGGAACAAATTTCGGGGAAGGGGTTCGCCCCCTTGTGGCATTCGTGCTGCGAGATGGCAATGCCATTGGCCCGCACAATGTAGAACAAACGTGTTACAGAACCCGACTCGGCATCGGTCGCGCGTAACTTCAAGCCGAAGGTCATGCCCGGCGCAAGCGGTGCCGTCGCAGCGGGTTGTTCTATCGTCAAGGTGGGGGCGAGGCGATCGGCTCCGAGCGAGTCGAACCCGACGGCGAGGGTGGCGGCCCGTCCCCTGGTGTCGATTACCGTGACCGGGTAGGGCTTGCTCGCCATGGGCAGGCCAGTCAGCAAGGTGGCTTCAAGCCGTTCTTTCGATCGCCAGCGTATGTCGCGCAATTCGACGCGCGCGATGCCTTCTCCGACAAAGCCAGACCAACCGTCGCTCGAAATTTTCCGGTCGCGATCGTCGAGGTCAACCTCGATGGAAGGCACCAGGTTTTGCCCTCGGAGCAATACCCTCGTCGGCTGATCGCTGTAGGCACGCGCGGGTTCGATGGACAGGAGCACAGGGTCTGGTGCTTCTTCGAGTTCCATGCACGCGCCTACATTGGTCGTCAGGCCAAGTGCGCCTGCTATTCCCATCCATACAGGAGCGATCCGATGCCCCATCACCCCCGTTTCTACCAGAGACCGAGCCCCACCGGGTAGCGACGGTGTGGCTTTCGGTGGATTAGTCGAAGAACGGCTCGCTTCGGATCTGGCGTTTGCGGTCAATGCCATGCGCCATAAGGGCCGCCTTCAACTCGCGAATCATGGCGCCGTTGCCCACAAGGTAGAAAGTCGGCGCCTGAAGTGTCGCCAACCGATCAAGCACCGGTTGATTGATCCGCCCGACAGCACCTTTCCAGGGTCCGGTCGGTGCGGAGAGGTGCAGGGAAAGGCTGCACCGGGCGCCTTTACAC
>JAYUPZ010000495.1:0-14197 GCA_043759805.1 Myxococcales bacterium
AAGCCGTTCTGGGTCATGAATTGCACATAGTAGAAAACCGGAATGCCAAAGGCCTTTGGGACCGGCACACCCGGAACTTGTGCGAGCGCCGCATAGTGACCCGCCTTTCCGCCATAAGCTGGAATGGCGGCCTTGATTCGATCGCGCAGCAGTGACGGGTCGGACGCATCGACCATCTTTGCCGCGTCTCGCAGTTCAGTCGTGACCAGATCGACGGTCGGAATTCCCACGGCGGGTGGTCGATTCATTGCCCACCAGAGATCGGCTTCCGCGAGCGTTGTCTCCTCAATGCCGTGGTCGAATGCGCCCACCCGCAAGCGGATCCACTTGCCGTCATACGATCGCAGTTTTGGATCGGAAAAAGCATTGCGCAGCGCCATGTTGGGTGTGCCACGGTTCTGTGAAAGCACGTTCACGTGCGATAGGGGTGTCTGGAACTCTTGCGTAATAAGCCCCGTGACAACCGAAATGTCGTTGGGAACGTGATCCAGCACGACGATATCTCGAAAGCCGACGTAGGCCTTTTCCAACTCAGATGCCTTGACGAAGCGAAGTCGACCAACAGAGGTTGCCAAGTTGAGCGGCTGGTACGCTATCCCGGCGTACAAAACCGAGGTTGTGATGACGGGTACCGTCTTCGGAAGGGTGGCGGCGGATCGCTGTACCGAATCCGACGTGGGGTGAAAGATCAGATCCGGGCCAAAATACGCCGCTGCCTTGATGGCAGTGTGTAGCGCCGTAACCATTTCGCCGGAAGCCGTATCGTAGGGCGATATCTCCAGCGCCCAGAGTTTCGCCTCGGAATAAAAGGTAACAGCCGCAAGCACAAAACGACGATCGGGCGAGTAGTACTCGGTTCGGTTGAAATCCGAAAGCGCGGGCACAATGGGCATTCCGTTGCCGGACAGATTCGCTGAGACAAATTCCCAGTGGATCTTGTAACGATTGGTGTTTTGGAAATAGATTTTTCCGGACAGTCGGTCGAGCACGACCTTCGCCGACAGGGCCCCCGGAATACTCGTGTTGCTTGGTTGTGCCGCAATCAATCGAAAGTCCGCAGCGCATCCGACCGAAAGCAAATGGGTCGGTGCTGCTTCCCCGGCAACGAGAGCGGGCGCAACACACTGGCCCTCTACACCCACAAGGGGCGGGATCGCCGCGAGGCCGATGGGGGTCAAATGGCCGTCTTGAGAACAGCCTCCGAGGGTGCAGACCATGGCAATTCCAGAAAACGTACTGCGAAACGACATGGTGACCTCTACAGTGTGAAATGATAGCTGAACATAAGAATGTGCATCGTTGGATCGTTGGCGTCGGCCACGGGTAACTCCATCCGGTAGGACAACGAGACATCGTGTTGGTCGATCCCGGCCGATGCACCCAGCTCAAAACGGTATTTATTGATGCCCGGTGAGCGCTTCCCGGTCATTCGGTAGAACATTTCGCCAGACACAAAGGGTTCGATCATCCGATCGGTGTCGTAACCGAGTTGAAGCTGTCCGCGCAGGGTCTGCTTGTCTTCTTGGCCGAACTCGTCCGTGACCTGGTTTTGGTATCGCAAGCGATTCGTCAGGCGGATTCGCTCCCATTTGCCCTCAAACCGAACGTCGCCAAAGAAACGATGCCACTTCTCGAAACGATCGAACTTGTTGCGCTCGGAAATGTATCGATAACCGAGTCGAAGTCGCAGCCATTTCTTCACGTCATACGATCCGGCCAGCTCGGGCATGATCCTTTGCGTTTGTAGCGGTGACAACTCAAACCGAAGCATCTGATTCGCCTCAAGGCGAATTTTCTTGGAAACCTTGTAGCGCAGTCCAACCTCGCTCCAGATCTGGTTTTCGCCGGCCTGCACGGTACTGGCAGTCGCTATGGCCACGACGGCACACAACGTTGTCGTCACCAAAATTTTCACGATGCCGGGCCTCCAGATACGACGTTTGGGTGGCCGTTTTTTGGCTTTTTGTAGTACACGGTTATGCGAGCGGTATCTTTCAAGAGATCCACCTGTCCGATGGCCACCCGCTGGATGTCGAGTCCCAGTCGAACCGCAAGATCTGCCAGAAACTCCGCATGCCGCTCCGGTTTCAGCAGCTCAATGTTGTCGTACAGCACGATGCGTTCCTCCTCGCGTCCGCCAAAGCTTGCCGATTCAAGCAACGCCGTCGTGAATACGATGCCGCCGTTGACGAGCAACAGCTCCGCGACGCTGATCTTCTTGTTGGAGACGGCGTTCAGGATGCCGACGCCTATCACGACGAAGAGGTAAGACAGATCGCGGATGCGGATGGGTTCTGTCCGGTAGCGAAGGATGCCAAACACGGCAAACAGACCCAAAGCAAATCCCAACTCGATCGGGACCTTGCGCAACAGATGGCAAAGGCTGAACGTGATGAGGTTGAAGATGAAATAGATGAAGACGAACTCACGTCGCTTGTAGAGTGGGTAGTAGATACCGCGAACAAGGACGGCCGTGACCAGGATGTCAAACGCCATGCGCATGAACAATTTTCCAAAGTCGGCGCCGTCAAAGAACAGGTCTGCGCCCCAGAGCTCAAGCATGTGACATCCTTTCAAGTAGGCGAATCGAGGGTCGGAAAGCGTGGGTTCGGCGTACTTCGCCAGAGAGCGCAAGACCCATGCAGTACTTGCTGAAGGCAACACTGCGTCCGTGAAACGCGTGTATACCTGCCATTGCAGGTGTGGTGCGTGAAAAACGCACTTGCTTGACCTCGACGAGCACGGCAGGCGGTAGAGCGTGTTTTTTTTCTCGGTGCTCGAAGCCTATGTCGAGATCAACCGTGACACGTTCGTCGTGTGCACGGGCGATGAGGGTGATTCGGCGAAAGTCGGTCACGAGGCTTGGCGAAAGGCTTGCAGGGTCGAACCGAAGATGACCAGCAAGGAAGGCGTGGTCGGTGGCGGACAGTGTCTCGTCGTTGAAAACGCGTTTTTGCCGTGCCTTCTGCGTTTGTCCGTGGTTGGTCTTGGTCTTGATTTCGAGAAAACTTACCGAGCGCTCGGCGTAGTGTCGGATGCGGATTTTGGTGCGAGGCCTGCGGCCGCGCGCGTGATCGTGGTAGCTCGTCCGCTCGGGCGTGTCGAAATAAACGGTACGGTAGTTCGCGATGGGGCTTTGCCCCGCAAACAGAATCGTATATTGCCCTCGCAGCGATTCGAGCCATGGGCAAAGGCCTTCCTGCGGCAACAGATACTTCGAGTCGTATCGCCGCAAGAGCGCCCGCTCGCCAATCTGGCTGGCATCGGCTTTCTCGAACCCTTGCAGGGTCCCGGTCACAAGGTTTGCGGACGTCGACATTGCGTTCCAGCCACTAGACGCCATCTGAACCGCGACGATCGTAAATAGTTACGGTATTCTTGCAAACTTGTTCCCCAGGTCGCCAGTCCGATATGCGCCCCACATTGGGATGGGTGCATCTGGCGCCGAAAGAATCATCAAATTATTGTTTGTGTCTCTGGGGTTGGGCGTACTCGGCTGTGTGGATGCGCGCCCTCCGACTGTTTACAGGCATGAAGGAGAGCATGGCGTCTCCTGGCGTTCGGGTGATGCTGGTCCACCGCGTTACAACGTCTTGCTCTTCATTATGGACGGGGCTGGCCCCGCGCAGTTACAGGCCGCAAGGCTGGTGAAACGATCCTCACTGAGCTTCGACCGATTTCCCACCCACGTGACGATGACGACGGAGGCTGTCGGCGGGGTGGTGACTGATTCAGGCGCGGCCGCAACCGCCATCGCAACGGGTCACAAGGTGACGCCTTACACGCTTGGCGTGGCATTGCCTGGAAATGGCCGTCCCCTCCTCACGGCGCTTGAACTGCGGCAACAGGCCGGCGCTCCGGTGGGCGTCGCAACCGTCGACACGCCGCTTGTGGACGCGACTCCCGCCGCTTTCGTCGCCCATCAAACGGTTCGATTCGACGAGGCCGGCGTGGCCTCCGACTACCTGCGCCGGACGCGACCCGATTTAATGGCGGGAGGATCGTCCTACGCATTGGGCCGGACGCAGGCCGAGGCCGCGGGCTACATCGCCATCGACTCCGAATCTGCGATGGCAGTTCGATCCCCCGGTGCCGATCATGTCGCCTGGTTTTACGACGACGTGCGACCCCGTTTGCCTGAAATCACACGCGCCTCGCTGGGTTTTTTGTCGCGGGGAAAACCGGGCTTCTTCTTGCTCGTGGAAGCCGAGGCAACCGACACACAGGGTCACCTCAACAATCTCGATGGCGTCGTGAAAGCCGTTTTGGAAATGGATCAAGCGGTCGCCGAAGCAATGGCGTGGATGGGCAACCGGACCGACACCCTCATCATCGTCACGTCGGATCACGAAACCGGTGGGCTCGTGCTGGATGATGCGTCTGCGGATGCTGCGTTGCCGCTGGATGCCACGTTGTCGCCGTCCACTGCGAATGTGCCAGGCCATCATTACACGACCAGCTCACACACCTCGGTTCCCGTCGACGTGTTTGCGACGGGCGCGGCTCACGAATCCGTACTACGGGTTTCCGACAACACGCACCTGTTCGGAATCCTAGCGCCTTGAAATCATGAGTGAAGCAAAGAAAAGCATTCTATTCTTGTGTGTGGCGAACTCTGCTCGCAGCCAGATGGCCGAAGGGTTGGCGCGCATGATTTTTGGCGGCCGCGTGCCCGTGCAAAGCGCAGGCAGCGAACCCACCCGGGTAAACCCTTATGCCATTGAAGTGATGCGTGAACTGGGGGTGGATCTTGAAAGCCATCACTCAAAATCGGTGCAACATATTGATCCGGCAACCGTCGGCACGGTCATCACTTTGTGTGCCGAAGAAGTGTGCCCGGTATTTCTGGGGCAAGCGCGGCGGTTGCATTGGCCCATCCCTGATCCTGCCAGCCAGGATCCCTCCCTGAGCCGCGACGAAATGCTTACCCGATTCCGTACAGGCCGCGACACCATTCGCGCAATGCTCGAGCGCTTCAGCAAAGAAGAATCGATCTAAGTTCACGGAGGTGACGATTGCGAACCGTTGTGTAACCACGACGGAACATCGCCGAACGTGAGCGCTAACTCAGCGGGTGTTGGCGCCTGGCACGATCCTTGAAAAGACGAGTTGTCAGGAGAACCATCATGAACAACTCAACAAACAAAAACCAAGACTTGTCGAAATCGGATGTTGGCACTGGCGTGGGCGCGCTTGGCGGCGCAGCAGCGGGTGCGGCCCTCGGGACGTTGATTCCGGGCGTGGGGAACATCGTCGGTGCAGTTATCGGTGGCGCGGTCGGATTGGCTGGAGGCGCTGCAGCGGGTAAAGCAATCGGGGCGAGCATCGATCCCGAGGTAGAGGACAACTACTGGCGCGAAAACCATACGACCAAACCGTACGGATCCGGGTCGAATTACGACGATTACGGTCCAGCCTACCGCTATGGGTGGGAATCGCGCGGGCGCGAAACTTCCAACCGACGTTTCGACGAGGTGGAGTCGAAGCTGGGGGAGAAATGGGAAGACAACCGTGGCAATTCAAGCCTCGGCTGGGAGAAGGCAAAAAAGGCCAGTCGCGATGCCTGGGATCGCATCGAACGCGCCCTTCCCGGTGATTCGGATCGCGACGGCAAATAAATAGCTAACTAACTACTTACTGCAAAGCAGACGCAACCAATCGGGCGTGCCGCCCCCCGGCACGCCCGATTGTGTTTGTGGGTGAACCGCAAGGCGTGCTACGAAAACCCGCGTGCCCCGCAAGTAAGTTGCGGGGCGTCGCGGATGAGCGCCAGGCCGCGTTCACGCGGCGCGAGTTAACGCAGCTTCTATTTCGTCCAACGGATGGCCCGTTAGATCTTTGTCGAGCTCGCAGACAATGCGGCTGACCACTTCCTTGTGATAATTTTTGCGCAGTTCGCCCAGCGTGTGCGGCGGCGCAATCACAACCAGGGTCTGGAAATCACTGCGCAGGGCGCGCGTGCGTAGCAAATCGGCGGCTTCGGCAGCGAATCGATCTTCAGCCAGCTGATGAAAATCAGTTTCCGACATGGCACTGCGCCGACTGCCGACACTGGCAAAGCCGCGCCCGGGTGCATCGCTGCCGTGCTCGCGGGCCACGGGGTTCACCTGCTCGCGGTGATCTTCTACCCGCAGGTCAATCTGTGCTCCGTCTCCACGGTTGCGCAAAAACAGCATCTTGCGGCCGTCGGCCACCAGGACAAGGGCGTTGTTGGGAATTTTCATAATCTGTCCTGATGCAACTTCCACGCCACCAAGAGCGGGCGCGTTGGCAGGAGATCAACGCCCGTTGTGCGTCGGCAGCGAGAAGTAAAACGTACTACCCGACCCAAGGGTGCTTTCGGCCCACATCTTTCCGCCGTGGGCTTCCACGATTTTTTTCGAGATGTGCAGACCCAGGCCGAGGCCGCGCCGGTCCTTGCTGACCTGACGGAACCGGTCGAACACGGACACCAGGGCATCTTCGGGAATGCCGATGCCCGTGTCGCTCACTGCAAAGTGGATGTCGTCCGTTTCGACGCGGACTCGAATGCCAATCCGACCTTTGGCCGGCGTGAACTTGATTGCATTGCTGACCAGGTTGGCCAGGGCCTGCAGGATACGTCCACCATCGCAGCGAGCCTGGATCGGCAGCGGAACCGTATCCCCTTCCAGCGTTATGTCCTTGGCCGCGGCGATGGGCTCGAAAGCATCAAGCGTGTCACGCACGATTTTGCCGATCACGACCTGCTCGGGCAGGAGCGCCAGCTCACCCGCTTCGAGGCTGGTCATATCAAGCAGATCGCTAACCAGTCGACTCATGTGGGCGACGAGACGTTGACTCGCGGCGGCGTGCTTGCGGATTTTGTCGCCACCTTCACCCTCGGGGGCCTGCTTTTCAAGCACCGCTGCGTTCAGAGCGAGGCCCGCCAGCAACGAACGCATATCGTGGCTGACAATGGACAGAAATTCATCGCGCGTCGCGACGACCTTGTCGGCGTGTTTTCGTTCGCGGGCAAGATCCCGGTCGGTCGATTCCCGTTCGGCGGAAAGGAAATCGGCGACGTAGCTTCTACGGTCGGCTCGTTGCTCCTCGAGTGCCTCATCTTCGCCTGACCGCTTGTCCTCAAGCGCGGAATCCGCGTGCGCACGTTTTGCACCAACGTCGCTTGCAGTTTGCGGTGATGACTGTATGCCAGGATCGCGGTCGGCGTTGTCGCGCGTTGTTTGCAGCACCTCGTCGGCAACTTGCCGGGCGACTCTTATCACTTCGTCGGCCTCTTGTTCCGCCGCTTCGCGCTTCCTGGCGACCTCCGCATCGCTCCGCTCGCGTTCCAACCGCAAGCTCTCGTTAGTCTTGTTCCGTTGGGGCTTTTCGGGGACTATTGCGTCGGTTAAAATAGTTTCCTTCACCGGACTCATGGCGAAACCTCCAGGCAACAGTGGCGTTGGCCGTATCGTTATAACTCATCCCAGGATTTCTGGGATGCGAGAGACAGTGCGATGGGCGGATTCACGTCTTGCCAATCCAGGCAACGACGGCTAAGTACGCTAGGTACTTAACTGAGCAACATGTTCTTTGTTTCGTTCGCGAAACACGGGATGCTAGGGGGTGGATTTGGATACAGCGACTTCCTCGCACGCAGGCGAACAGCAGCATGATCCCGCCTCGGTTCCAATCGTCGTAGGTATCGGCGCGTCGGCCGGCGGGTTGGAAGCTTTTACGCAGTTGCTGGAGGCATTGCCACTCGATACCGGCATGGGATTCGTGCTGTTTCAGCATTTGGCTCCCGACCGCCCAAGCGCCCTATCCGAAATTCTTTCTCGTGTTACGGCGCTCCCGGTGCGCGAGATACAACAGGATGACGCGGTCAAGGCCAATCACGTCTACGTCGTTCCCCACGACGCAAGCCTGACCATTGTCCAAGGCCGTCTGCGACTTCAAGAACGGCTGCCGAACATAGAGCCACACCGCCCCATCGACGCGTTCTTCGAATCGTTGGCTCAGGACCGACGGAACCAGGCGATTGGCATTGTGCTGTCGGGCACGGCAAGCGACGGAGCACTGGGACTCGAAGCCATCAAGGCCGAGGGTGGTTTCACGTTCGCCCAGGATGAATCGGCCAAATTCGATTCAATGCCCCGGTCTGCCGTCGCGGCCGGTTGCGTGGATCTCGTGCTTGCCCCCACGGAAATCGCAAAAGAACTGGCCCGCATGGCCAAACATCCTTTTGTGGTTGCAGACCTTTTCGTACCACCGGCGGTGCCGGAACAGGATCATTCGGACGCGCTTGTAAACGCTAGCGACAATAAAGCGCTCCCCTCGGGTGGTAAGGGTGCGCCGGAGACGGGCGCCGATCGCGCGCATGCCGAGGCGGCGGGAACGTCACCAAACGACACAGATGAGAGTTTCCAACTCATCCTGTCGATCCTGCGAAGTCATGCTGGTGTTGACTTTTCGTTATACAAATCGGCCACGATTCAACGGCGGATCGCGCGGCGCCTGGTTCTAAACAACCAGACTTCATTGGACGACTACGCCACCTTTCTGAAAGGTAACACGGTTGAACTCGACGCACTGTATTCCGACGTGCTTATTTGCGTGACGAGTTTCTTTCGGAACCCCGAAACTTTCGATTTTCTCGAACTCGAAGTTCTTCCCAAACTCCTTGCTCAGAAGGCTGACCGGGACGCGGATGATCCCATTCGTGTGTGGGTCCTCGGGTGTTCCACCGGACAGGAGGCCTATTCGATCGCCATGGCGTTCGTGGAGGCAATGGAGAAAGGGCAACACGTCCGTAAGGTGCAAATTTTCGCGACCGATCTCAACGAAGCGTTGTTGGCCAAGGCGCGCCAGGGCCTTTATGTGAAGACCCTCGCTCAGGACATTTCTCCGAAGCGGTTGCAACGCTTCTTTTCGGAAGAGCAAGGTGGTTACCGGATTTCCAAGGCCATCCGCGAGATGGTGGTCTTTGCGCGGCAAAACATCATTGCTGACCCGCCGTTCTCTCGCATGGACATCATCAGCTGCCGCAATCTCCTCATTTACCTCGAACCGAGCCTGCAGCACAAAGCGATCCCCACATTCCACTACGCCCTCAGGCCCGGCGGGCTGCTTTTGCTGGGAGCCTCAGAATCCATTGGCGACTTCTCCCATTTGTTCGAGATCGTCGACAAACGACACAAAATATTCACGCGGAAGTCCGCCGCGACCCTCTATTCCCTGCCTGTCAAGCAATTGCCGCCCTCGAGCGAACGGCACCGGGGCGTGTCCACTCGATATCCATTGGCGGTGCACGAGCACGCGATCGGCTCGGAGCTGAGCGCCCAGCGCGAGGCCGATCGCATCACCGTCAACCAGTTCGGACCCCCGGCTGTGCTTGTCGGTCCGGACTTGCAAGTCTTGCAGTTTCGAGGCCCCACCGGCCCCTTCCTTGAGGCGCCCACCGGCGCTGCAACCTTTGACGTCCTGAAAATGGCGCGAGCCGGATTGATGCTGCCTTTGCGGGGTGTCATCGACCAGGCAAGAAATGAAAACAAGCCCGCCCGGATTCAGAATGTTCGCGTTGAGAGAAACGGGCAGACCGCCAGAGTGAATGTCGAAGTCATTCCGCTCAAAAACCTTCGCGAAAATAACATGCTCATCCTTTTCGAGGACGCAGAAAAGCCCAACCTGAGCGCAGTCCGATTGGTAGCACAAGAAACTCAAAAACAGGTTAGTCCGGACCTTCTCGATACAAACCAACAATTCGACCGCATCGCAGAACTTGAAGCCGACCTCGCCGAGGCGCGCGAATACCTGAGGCTCACCCAGGCGCAACACGAATACAACACCGAGGAATTGCGAACCGCCAGCGAAGAAATTCAGTCCGCCAACGAAGAGCTTCAGAGTGTCAACGAGGAATTGGAGACTTCAAAAGAGGAACTCCAGTCGACCAACGAAGAGCTGACCACCGTCAATGAAGAAATGGCGCATCGGAATGCCGAGCTGTTGATGCTCAACAACGACCTCGTCAATCTTGAAACCTCAACAAAGCTTGGCATTGTGCTCCTCGGTCGCAATCTGTGTATCCGCCGGTTCAGCGCCCAGGCCGAGTCTCAGTTTTCCTTTGTACAGGGTGACGTCGGTCGACCGATCGGGCATATCCGAACCGCCTTTGTCGTGGGCGATGGTGTTGGCACCCCCTTCGATTTTGAGACTGTGAGCACCCAGGTCATCGCCAACTTGCAAGAGCAGGAACATGAGGTGCAAGACCCCGGAGGGAACTGGAGTTTGGTGCGTGTGAGACCCTACAAGGGTGTCGAAGGAAAAATAGAGGGCGTCGTAATTGTGGTCACGGACATCACGGCCCTCAAGAGCAGCGATCAGACTTCCCGGCAGAGTGAAGCGCGCTTCCGCGCCATGTTCGAGTCCACGAGCGTCGGCGTGAGCGAAAGTAGCGTCGAGACGGGACGTATTGAGCGCGTCAACGATGAATTCGCACGCATTCTGGGATGCTCACCCGGTGATCTCATTGGGAAAGTTTTCGTCGACCTGGTTTTTCCTGATAGTTCCCCCGATGAGAACCATGGGTATGGGCGCCTGCTTAGCGGTGAGTTGCCGTCATACGAAATAGAAAAAGAGCTGGTTCGCCCGGATGGAACCAAAGTATGGGCGCACACCACCATCAACGTGGTACACGATGGCGCCGCCCGGCCGCTCAACACCGTGGCGATTACCTACGACATCAGTGAACGCAAGCGGGCCGAGGAGGCTTTGCGCGAAAGCCGTGATTCCACTGCATTCCTCGCCGAAATCGTTCGGTCCTCGTATGACGCCATTCTAACCGAATCACTCGACGGCAATATTACAAGCTGGAACCGGGCGGCCGAACGTACCTTCGGTTACTCCGTTGACGACGTGCTTGGAAAGCTTTCAACGCTACTCCTGCCGGAGGGCTTTAGGGCGGATGAAGCACCCCCCCCGGCGGCGTTGCCCGACGGTGCAGTTCGCGAGTCTTATGAAACCCTTCGTCGACGCAAGGACGGTTCAGTCGTCGAAGTGTCCTTGACCGTTTCGCCGGTAAAGAACAAAGAAGGCCGTGTTATTGGGTTGTCGAAAATTGCCCGCGACATCACCGAGAGCAAACGGTCGGTCCTTGAGCTGCGCAAGCAGGCCACCGATCTGGCTGGCGTCGATCGTCGAAAAGATGAATTTATTGCGATGTTTGGGCACGAACTGCGGAACCCTTTGGCCGCGTTGGTTCACGGCCTCGGGCTTCTCGAGAAGGAAAAGGACGACCCTGCGCGATCGCAAGAGCTTCGCGGCCTGATGACGAGGCAAACCACTCGCATCGGCCACCTGGTTGATCAATTGCTTGACCTTGCTCGGGTTGCGCTTGGCACCGTCGACTTGGCGTCGACGCTGGTGGACCTTGCCGAGATCGTGACTGCCGCATCTGAAACAGTGAGTTCGCTTGTCGAGAGCCGACAACATTCGTTGCTATTGTCGTTGCCCGAACCACAGAACGCGCTCGTGATCGGTGATGCGATTCGACTTACGCAGGTTTTGGAAAATCTTCTCACGAACTCGGCCAAGTACACCGACGAACATGGTGAGATTCGTGTTTCGGTTACATCCAACAACGAAAACGTGATCATCATCGTCAGCGACACCGGCATAGGCATGAGCGCTGACTTTCTTCCTCACGCTTTTGACGCCTTTTCGCAGGCGCCGCGCGCACTGGATCGCTCGAAGGGTGGTTTGGGCATTGGGCTTAACTTCGCCCAGCGCCTCGTGAAGATGCACGGGGGTAACATCAGTGCCAAGAGCGCAGGATTCGGCAAGGGTACCGAAATTACGATCACGCTGCCGCGCGCATTCGAACGCCGTGCGAGGGTACGCACGCAGCCGCCTGACGCTTCCACCGCAGCAACAAATCGATCCTACCGCATTCTGGTGGTGGATGACGAAGAAGACGTTGGCGAGCCCTTTGCCGAACTTCTTGCGGCTGATGGTCATATCACCCGTGCGGTCACAGACGGCCCATCCGCACTGGCCGCCATGGCGACATTTGATCCCGAGGTGGTTCTTCTCGATTTGGGACTTCCCGTGATGGATGGCTACGCGGTGGCAAAGAAACTGCGAGAGGAATATCCCAGCAAAAAAATTCTCCTCGTCGCGGTGACCGGGTATCACCGGGATTCTGCCCGCATCCAGGATGCAGGTTTCAACCAACATCTCATCAAGCCGCCTGACATGAACAAGCTCAGCGCGATGCTTTCCGCGTGGAATCAGACGTGAGCGAGCGCGGCAAACCGCCGCAACAGGTTCTGCAATCGGAAAAACCGCAGTGATTGAGAACCTGGCGGGCGTCAGATCGACCTAGAGCGCGGGCGCAACAACGGTGCTGCTGTCCAGGCTTATCGCCGTTTGCGCCAACAACCGGCCGTTGATCGACGCGCCTGTTCGCAACGTGATGGACGTTTGCGACAGGATGACGCCCTCAAGATGCGCGGTCGTACCCAGTTCCGCAGCGCCCGCAATTTGCCAAAAAATGTTGCGTGGCAGCGCGCCGCCACTCAACAGAATTTTTGCGCCGCCAGCCACGGTCAGGTTCTGAGCAATCTGGAAGATCCACACATCGGTTGGGCTCCCGGTCAGGGTAACGTTGGTCGGAATCAAGAGACCCGTGCCCCACTTGTAGACACCTGGCTGAAGGGTCATCCCGCCAATATTGCCTGCACCCAGCTCCGTCACGTCGGGAGCGCGGCCCGCTGCATCGGTGAAGGCGGTTTCCATGTTGTTGACCGCTGTTGTCAGGTTGGATGGCGTGGGGGCGGTGTAATCAGCCGCATACACCCGTCCGATCACCTGTAGGGATGTTGCGAACTGGTTTGAGGCATCGGCTGTCAACGAGAAGCCAGTGATGTAGCTCGCCGCTGCGGGACTGACGGCGATGTGGCCGGTAATTTTGGAGGTCGGCACAGTGGAGATGGCACTTTTAGCGAGGATTGCGTAATTTCCCGCCGTATTCAACACAACTGGAACACCCACCTCAACAACATCGCCGGTGGTGAAGGTCCACGATCGCGGTTGCGCAATCGCAATACCAAAGGCGCTCTTGGCGCCTGTGCCAACGTTCGCGGTGTAGAGCGTGTTGGCTGTCAGGGGGCTTGTGGGTGTGAAGACCGCCCGGGCGTTGCCGTAAGTAACCGCGCCGAGGACCGGTGTGGCTGCCGCGCCGGTGGTGACGGTAAACGTAAGGGCGTTTATTGTGCTGGGGTCCATATTTTGGCTGAAGGTCGCGGAGGGTCGTCGATTCAAAGCCACACCCACGGCTTTGTCGGCGGGGTTGGTCGTCAGCACCGTGGGGACCGTTTTCTGACCTGCACCGTCTCCCGTACCCCCATCCGCGAGGCCGCCGCCGTCCGCGCCGCCGTTGCTATTCGAATCCGAGCCGCAGGCTGCAAACATTCCGGCGAGGAGGAGTGCCGTTCCGGCGGTGCGTAAATCTAGTTTGAACTTTATCGTCATGAAGCCAGCATGCGCCCATGCGATTCATTTGAATATTCGGAAGTTCAACGCCGATCCAACGTTTTTCCCGTGGTATCGGTTTTGGGGCTCGGCTAACTGAAGATGGTTTTTCGGGCCGCGTCGATGATGGCCGCGGCTGCGGGGTGCTGAACCTTGCGATCGGCCGAGATCGCATAAAATTGTTGGCGCAGCGTTTTCACGTGCCCGACCACCTCCACGCGATAGATCCGTCTGAATTCAGCCTCGAACACCGTGGGGGCGGGAAACACGCCCTTGCCCTCGGCACCAAACGCGTACATCAACGCGCTATCATCGAATTCTCCTACAACAAGCGGCCGCACACCGGAAGCATTCATCCATTGATCGATGGCTCTACGCACGGTCGCATGCGCGGCGGGCAGCAAGATCGGACGGCTTTCAAGGGATTTCGGAAACCCCTGACGGCAAGCTTTGGCCAGTTTAGACTTCGCCAAAAAAGTTGTGCCCGATTCACCGAGCAAGTGATTGAAGGCATGAACCTTGATGCCGGGCCCAACCGGTCGGTCGGTAAGCAGCAAATCCAGTTCTTGGCCCACGAGGGCACCCAAAAAATCTTCAACAGCGCGGTCTTCTCGGCAAAAAAGCGAGATCGGCTGGCCGATGTTGAAGGCGGGCTCGAGCAGGCGTTGCACCATCGCCTTTGGCAACACGTCGGCCACGCCCA
>JAYUPZ010000496.1:0-6579 GCA_043759805.1 Myxococcales bacterium
AGGCGCTCGAAATAGTAAACGACGGTTTCCTGGGTTGATGGTTGGAGGTCGCGGCGAGGCGTCGATTCGAGACCGCGGAGGCGACATGGTTTCGTTAGAATCGTTCGTTTTGGATCCCGATTTCGGGGCAGCTCCGGACGGTGATCTTGGTCGCGCAGCGCACACGGCCTACGCTCTCGAGCTTTGTGAAAAACTGTGTGCTCCGCGCCACCAGGAACACGGCGTGTTCGCGTTGCTTGAATCGATGCTTGCCCACCTTTGTCGTGGAACCCCCATTTCCAGCCGATTGCGCATTTTTGAGCTGGCCTTGTTGCAGCGGCTCGGGTTTGCGGCGGCGATTGATCGTTGCGTTTCATGTGGTCGCGCGGACTTTTCTCGGGTGCCTGCAGGAATCAGCGCCAACGCGGGTGGATTGATTTGTCAGGCATGTGGAACGCTCGAAAGTATCAAGCCCGATGTTTTGGAGGCGTTAGCGCGTCTCTCCGTGGCCAGCCTGAATGAGGCCGAGGGCATCGTTCTGACTCCGGCAGTCAACACGTCTTGCCGTGAGATCGCACTGCAACTCATCTACCAGCACACGTCCTCACCTCTAAAGACGCTTGAGTTCATCGCCAAGATGGGCGCCGTCGGTGATCGATAGACTGGAAAAATCGCAGCTGGCTGGCATCTTAGAGAAATGAAAAGACCGCCGTTGGTGGGAATTCGCCATGTGGCGTTGTTTGTACCGGAGCTGGAGGCGTGTGAGCGGTTTTGGGTGGATGTGATGGGGTATCAGATTGAATGGAAGCCGGATGGGGACAACATTTACCTTTCGTCGGGTTCCGACAATCTAGCGATGCACCGAAAAAAGGACGCCACCGTCTCAGCCTCGGAGCGCCTCGATCACATTGGTTTGGCGGTCCTTTCGCCAGACCTGGTCGATGCTTGGGCGGATCATTTGGAAGGCGAGGGCGTAACTTTGCAGCAGGCACCAAAGACCCACCGAGACGGTGCGCGCTCGTTGTATTTCCAGGATCCGGGCGGAACGCTCGTTCAGATCATCCACCATGCCCCCCTCGTTCCTTGAAATCCCACGTCCCAATTGAAAAATCGGGGCGGCAACCGGCGAAAATTTGTGTAGATTCGCCGCCCCATGCCTGCCGCCTCTCTTGAACAGATCGTTAGCCTCGCCAAAAGACGTGGGTTTGTCTTTCCTTCGTCCTCGGTTTACGGCGGCCTCGGTAGTACCTGGGACTACGGTCCACTTGGCGTCGAACTCAAGAACAACGTCAAGCGCGCATGGTGGAAGTCCGTGGTTCACGATCGAGACGACATGGAAGGGCTCGACGCAGCCATTTTGATGAACCGTCTTGTGTGGCGTTACTCCGGCCACGAGGCGACCTTTTCGGATCCAATGACCGACTGTCGCAAGTGTCGCGCTCGGCCTCGCGCCGATCACGTTTTCGAGGCAACCAAGGGGCGCATCCCGACCGGCATCGACGAAATCAATATTGCCATCACTGCCCGAGAACTTGCTTGCCCTTCGTGCGGCGAAAAAGATCTCACGCCGGCACGTGCGTTCAACCTGATGTTCAAGACAACGGTTGGCCCGGTCGATCAGGGTGACGACAGCGGTCTTGCCTACCTGCGCCCCGAAACCGCGCAGGGTATGTTCGTGAACTTCGGCAACGTACTCGATACGATGCGCCGCAAGTTGCCCTTCGGAATGGCGCAGATCGGAAAGGCTTTCCGCAACGAAATTACCCCGGGAAATTTCACTTTCCGCACGCGTGAATTCGAGCAAATGGAAATCGAGTATTTCGTGCGCCCCGGTGAGGACGAAGCCGCCCACAAGATGTGGATCGAAGAGCGCACCAGCTGGTACCACAAGCTGGGTCTTTCACCCGACAGGCTTCGTCAGCGTCACCAGGCGGGCACCGAGCTTGCCCACTACGCCAAGGGCTGTGTGGACCTCGAATATCGCTTCCCGATGGGTTGGAGCGAACTGGAGGGTATTGCCAATCGCACCGACTTTGATCTCAAGGCTCACAGTCGAAGTGATACGAATCCCGATGCCGTCGGGACGTTGACCTACTTCGACGAAGCGACGAAGCAGCACATTGTTCCATATGTCATCGAACCCTCTGCTGGTGCCGATCGTGCCACGCTTGCATTTCTCTGTGATGCGTATAACGACGATTTGGTTTCGGAACCGGACGCAGACACGACAGCCAAGCTCAAGGATCTCGTCGTTAGCTTCGCGAAGTCGGTGCAAAAGCGGGATGGTCTTGACAGCGCCATCAAGGATCGCCTGGTGGCGGAATCGGATGCAATTCTCGCTGAACTGCCTCGCAGCCTGCCGCAGTTGATGGGACTGGCCGCCGACGCCGAGGCTGGCAAGATCGAGGTGATGCGCAAGGGAAAGGGTGTGGTGTCAAAGGTTGCCGAGGAGCACACCCGAACCGTGCTGAAGTTGCATCCACGCCTCGCCCCGATAACCGCCGCGGTTTTTCCGCTTAAACGCAATGAACCCCGCCTGGTCGAAATGGCCCGCAAACTTCGCAAGGACATACAATCCACCGGATTGCGCGCTGTTTACGACGACACCGGCGCCATCGGCAAGTTGTACCGACGACAAGACGAGATCGGTACGCCGTTCTGCTTGACCGTCGATTTCCAATCTTTAGAAGACGGCACCGTAACGCTACGGGATCGTGACACGATGCAGCAGATTCGCCTTTCGGCAGACGCCGCTGCTCAGACCCTTGGACAGAAAACCACCTCGTTGTAGAAAGCCCTCCTCATGCCACAAGCCACGAAATCAAAGAGCGCCGCGGGCGCAAAGAACAAGTCTCCCAAGGCTGCCGCCAAAGCCTCCAACGGCGTAAAGACCAACGGAATCAAGGCCAAGGCCGGCAAGGTCGTCGGCAAGGTCGTCGGTAAGCCACTGAAGGCTACCGCCAAAACCGGCGCCGTCTCGGGTCGCCGCATTTACTTCTTCGGCGGCGGAAAAGCCGAAGGCAACAAGGACATGAAGAACCTGCTCGGTGGCAAAGGTGCAAACCTCGCCGAGATGATCAACATCGGCATTCCGGTGCCTCCAGGCTTTACGGTCGTCACCGATGTGTGCGTCGAATACTACAAGAACGGGCGCAAGATGCCGGCTGGTCTCGATGCCGAGGTAAAGAAGTCCGTCGAGCGCATGGAAAAATTGCTCGGCAAGACCTTCGGTTCCAAGACCGATCCTCTGCTGGTTTCGGTTCGCTCGGGCGCGCGCGCTTCGATGCCGGGCATGATGGACACGATTCTCAACCTGGGTCTCAACGATGAGACCGTTCAGGTACTCGCAAAAGTTTCAGGGAACGAGCGGTTCGCCTTCGATTCCTACCGCCGCTTTATCGCAATGTACGGCGACGTTGTCATGGGTCTCAAGCCCGAGCAAAAGGACGACATCGATCCGTTCGAGGAATTGCTGGAGAAGAAGAAGCATGCGGTCGGTGCCAAGTTGGACACCGATCTCACGGCTCAGGACCTCAAGGAACTGGTTGCGGACTTCAAGGCTGCCATCAAGGCCAAGAAGGGCGTTTCATTCCCTCAGGATCCTTACAAGCAGCTCGCCGGCGCCATGGAGGCCGTGTTCCTTTCGTGGAACAACGATCGCGCCAACACCTACCGTCGTTTGAACGGAATCCCGATCGAGTGGGGAACCGCCGTCAACATTCAGGCGATGGTCTTCGGAAACAAGGGTGAGAAGTCGGCAACCGGCGTGTGTTTCACGCGCGACCCAGCCAGCGGCGAGAACTTCTTCTACGGTGAGTTCCTCGTGAACGCACAGGGTGAAGACGTTGTTGCGGGCACCCGCACCCCAAACAAGATCATCGAGTTGAAAGCCATCTTCCCGAAGGCGTACAAACAGCTTGAGCAGATCCGCCAGAAGCTTGAAAAGCACTACCGGGATATGCAGGACATCGAGTTCACCATCGAAGATGAAGAGCTCTTTATGTTGCAATGCCGCAGTGGCAAGCGTACCGGCCTTGCCAGCGTTCGCATCGCTGTCGAGATGGTTGCCGAGAAGCTTATCTCGAAGGAAGAGGCGATTGCCCGCGTGGATGCCGAGGCGCTCAATCAGTTGTTGCGTCCGGTTTTCAAGCCGAGCGCACTCGCAGAAGCGAAGAAGAATGGTCGCAACCTGGCCAAGGGATTGCCCGCAGGCCCCGGCGCTGCCACCGGCCAAATCGTATTCTTTGCAGAAGATGCGGTGCAGGCTGCTGCCAAGGGAAAGACCGTTGTTCTTTGTCGGCAGGAAACGTCTCCAGAAGACATCAGTGGCATGCACGCTTCTGAAGGCTTCTTGACGGCATTCGGCGGCATGACCTCACACGCTGCCCTCGTTGCCCGACAAATGGGCAAGGTTGCCATCGTCGGTTGTGATGCGGTTGCATTCGACTACAAGGCGCGCACGATGACCGTTGCAACGGCCAACGGCAAGAAGGTCTTCAAAGAGTGGGATTGGGTTTCGCTCGACGGTTTCTCGGGCGACGTCATCGAAGGCCGCATCGAGACCACGCCTTCCGAGGTTATCCGCGTTGTCATCGAGAAGAATCTCGATCCGAAGAGCGCTCCGGTGTACCAACAGTACCACAAGCTCATGACCTGGGCCGATGGCGTGCGCACATTGAAGGTGCGTGCCAACGCCGACCAGCCGGATCAGGCTGAACAGGCCGTTGCATTCGGGGCACAGGGCATTGGTCTCTGCCGGACCGAGCACATGTTCTTCGGCGAGGGCAAGATTGGCCCGATGCGCGAGATGATCGTTGCCGAGAACGAAGCCGAACGCCGCGTGGCGCTTGGCAAGTTGTTGCCGCTTCAGCGTGCGGACTTCGCGGGTATATTCAAGGCGATGGGCGGACTGCCTGTCACCATTCGTACCCTCGATCCCCCGCTGCACGAGTTCCTTCCGCACGACGAAGCTGGCGTGAAAGATCTCGCGAAGTCGACGGGTAAGACCGTTGCTCAGATCAACGCCCGCATCGCCGACCTGCACGAGTCAAATCCGATGCTCGGTCACCGTGGTTGTCGTCTCGGCATTTCGTACCCCGAGATTACCGAGATGCAGGCACGCGCGATTCTCGAAGCGGCCGTTGATGTCTCGGCAAAGGGCATCAAGGTCGAGCCGGAAATCATGATCCCGCTCGTTGGCACGAAGAAGGAACTTGATGCTCAGGCATCGCTGGTCCATCGCGTGGCGGCCGAGGTGTTCAAGGCCAAGGGCAAGAAGGTCAAGTACATGGTGGGAACCATGATTGAGATCCCGCGAGCAGCGCTCACTGCCAAGGCGATCGCGGGAACAGCCGAGTTCTTCTCGTTCGGCACGAACGACCTGACGCAAACGACGTTTGGTCTTTCACGTGACGATGCGGGCAAGGTCCTTGCGGCATATCGTGAGCAGGACATCTACCCGAATGATCCCTTCGTTTCGGTGGATCGCGACGGCGTTGGCGAACTCATGAAGATGGCCGTCGCCGGTGGCAAGGCAGCACGCCCTGACATCAAGCTCGGTATTTGCGGTGAACAGGGCGGCGATCCTTCGTCAATCGAGTTCTGCCACATGATCGGTTTGCACTACGTATCGTGCTCGTCTTTCCGCTTGCCCATCGCGCGCCTTGCGGCCGCGCAAGCTGCTCTGCGACACAAGTGAGAACTGCACGCATCCTGGTTGCCGCCCTCGGGGTGGCAACCCTTGGTTGTTTCGGCCAGTCCGGGATCGATCCGCCGGCGGACAGGATTTTCCTGCCATCGACGGTTCTGACCTCGGGCGATGGTCGATGGCTATACGTGGTCAATTCAAACTCGGACCTGCGTTACAACGCAGGCACCGTTGCTGCGTTTGACTTGACCTTGGCGGCGGCGGACCGACAGGGATTCGAGACACAATGTGCCTCGAATGAGTTTCTCCCGACTGGAAAGCCGTCGCGCTATTGTTGCCGCGACATATTCGATCATCGCATTCGGAACTGCGATGAACGCGCCTATGTACAGGGTGACAACACCATCGGCATCGGAAGTTTCGGTTCGGGTATCGTTGCCCAGCCGTTTGTGAAGGCAGGTGTTCCCGTCGAACGCCTTTTTGTGAGCGTACGTGGCGATCCCTCGATTACGTTTGTTGACGCCGCGCAGACGCCATCAGGACTGAAGTTTTCGTGTAACGGAACGTTGGACAATCCACGCCCAAGCGGGCGCGGTGCATTGTGTGGCGATGCGTTCAAGATCGAGTCGGCAACGTTGTCAGCCAATGGTGAGCCTCCAACCACGACGTTGATCCCGCAGGAACCGTACTCCCTGACGTTCGACGAGGGGCGGTCGCTCTTGTTCGTCGGACATATAACCGGTGGCGTTTCTCTGGTGGATGTTTGTGCCCCTGAAACGATGCGTTTGCCGCAGTTGTTGTCGGTCAATGAGTTTGTTTTCGCGGACCGCGGACGTCATGGTGTCACCGGCGTCGTCGCGGCCGATACAACGGGACGGAATTCACCTGTCTATTCTATTTCGTCGAGTGCGACGGTTATTGGCGAGAACTATCTGAGTCGGCCGTCGCAGGCC
>JAYUPZ010000497.1:0-6565 GCA_043759805.1 Myxococcales bacterium
AGCTTCTTTCATGCGAGCCTCAAAGGCGTCCGAGGTGACTTCGCGCGCCTGCAGCAGTGCAACGTCAAATGCTATCGACAACGCGCGGCCGATGCCGTCGAGCCAGTCGTCCGAAGACTGACCCTTTTGCTGCAAGACCGGCCGCTGATTGTTCAGCTGATATTGCGTCGGCAGTCTGTCCCGCTCGATGCGCATGACATACCCATGGTTGACGAGGATCACCACCGCATCTGAAACCGTGGCACGCGGTCGACACCTTCGAGCCGCTACAAGGGATGGGCTCGATTCAAGCAGATGCTCAATCTCAGCCATGGTAACGCGCCCCTCCTGATCCAGGATCCGTACCACGTCGCGTTCGAGCCGCGACTCGACCGATTCGGGTCGAGGTGGGGGCGGAAGGTTCCGGCGCAGCGTCGTCACGTCTATCTTCATCGCTGCGGCAGCATCGGCAAGCGACTGTCCCTGCCGTTGTGCCTCGGTCTGCACCGCCACGGCAGCCGCACCGAGAAGCAACATCTTCAAATCGTCCCAGCTCGCAACGTGTGGTCGTGCCACGCGGATAACACTCTCGAACAGACCGAGAAGGACATCTCGATCCGGAGCAGGCCGCGCTACAGGTTGCAACGACATCTGGAACCAAGAATACCGCGTCTCGCCACGAAAGGGGAGGACGGGCAAAAATGCCCGGAATTTCTGCCCGTGTGGTCTGAATAGGTCCTCGGGGTGAGACGACCTACGTCGATGTAGGATAGACGCAATGTCTCATTGCACCGCGAACGACTCCTGATGTTTCTTCGACGGGACAGTTACGGTGTAGCGCTTGCCGCTCGATTCAACCTGCAACACCACATCCGAGCCGTCACACGCTTCGGCGTCGTTGGCGATCTGCTCTCTCGTCGTGTTGATCACGTCGCCATCGTCGCGCAAGTTCCGATGTATCTGAAAGATCGCAGGCTTTGAGGCTAAATCGCGGACGGTCTGAAAGGTTCTAGGACCGCATCCCTTTCGTGTTCCGTTGTTAATAACCACGACGCTGGGTGCGAGCGTGCTCAACAAGACCGGGTTGTTGCTCGTATCGAGGCCGTGGTGATTGATTTGCATCACATCCACCCGCCCCACCCGATCCACCGGGCAAACCAACTTGGATTCGGTATTCCACGTGAGATCGCCACCGTTGAATAATCGAAAGCGACCAAACTCCAGCAAGGTCACGGCGCTATTCCGATTGTCGCTGTCATCGGGATCGGCTGTCTCCATGTCCCTGCAGACTTCGGTATTCACCCGCATTTTGCCGAACTTCGGCAGAGGCTCTAGTCGCTCTCGGCTCGCCAGCAGGCGAAGCGATACGCGAGGCGTATTGGGGATCTGCCGTAAACGGATCAACAGGCCTGGCGCAAGCAACACCCGTTTGCCAACGCGCGCCTTTCGATAGGAATCAAGCATGGGACTTTGTTGCTCTGATTCTGGCGCATTCTTTTCGCCATGATCATAAAGCGTTCCAACTCGGATTTGACTTGCCACTTCGGCCACGCCACCGAAGTGATCACTGTGAAAATGCGTCACAATCAGGTGGTCAATTCGTCGTACGTTCGCGTCGGCCAGTGCCTTCAGAATCCGGGAACTATCCCGAGAACCTGGGTTGCCCGCATCGATCAGAATCGATTCTCCGGCTGGAGTGACGAGCAAGGTCGCTGCTCCACCCTCGACATCGATCCACCGAATCTCGAGTTCACGTCCCGCCGGAGTGGGCGTCGCGGCAATCAACAAGGCTATTACCAGCGTCATTATCATTGCCTTTTCCTGCCCTGTCGAAACGCCGGAATCAACGGATTTCGTACCAGAAGCGCGAAAATGCATCGTCTTTGACCGATTACTGCATTGCCTTGCACCCCGGTCACGTGTCAGCGTGAGCCAATCAGTTTCACGCTTTTTAAAGGACTGCCATCATGAACTTTGCTGTTACAAATCGAAATGTGTTGGGTGCCCTATCCGTATCACTTATGATCGCGACGACGATCGCCACGGCCTGTACCGAGTCAGACAAATCAAAGTCGGGAGGTAAAGGAGGGGCATCGAACAATGAAGGTGGCTCCGCAGCAGGAGGACAGAGCGAAGGAGGCGGCACGGGAGCGGCCACCGGTGGCAACAACACGGGTGGCAGCAAAACAGGCGGGGCGGGCGGCATAGCGGGATCCGGCGGATCAGGTGGCACCGGGAAAACAGGAGGCGCCGGCGGCACGGCCATGACCGGCGGCGCGGGCGGCAGCGCGGCGACTGGCGGCACGGGCGGTATCGCGGCGACTGGCGGCACGGGCGGCACGGCCGTTGTCCCAACATCGGCATTTGTTTATATCAGCGGTTTCGAACAAAGCGGAATGTCTATCCGCATCTTCAACATGGATTTGATGACCGGTGCATTGACTGCCAACGGTGGCGTCAACGGTGACTACGGCCCCGGCTACGGCGCCATGCATCCGAAGGGAACCCACGCCTACTTCTTGAACGAATCGTATGACACTGCCCAGCACCCGCTGAAAGTTTTCACGATCAACGCCGGCACGGGAGCGCTGACCGAGGGAACCGATCGCCCCGCAACGGGACGCGGCAACGTACACATGTCGATCGATCCGACTGGCAAGTGGTTATTGATGTCGAGCTTCGGTTCAAACAGCGTCAAAGTGTATCCGGTGAACGCACAGGGGGACGTTGGTGCAGAGGCTGACTCAGTCAATCCCGGCGCCAACGCGCAACCCCACCAGGTCATCACCGACATTGCTGGAAAGTTCGTCTTTGCACCCTGCATGGGCGGAAACATCGTGGCCTCGTGGGAACTCAACAACGCCACCGGCAAGTTGACGTTCAAGGAAAACGTCGCACTGACAGACGGCCCAAGGCACATGGCCTTCCATCCTTCCGAGAAATTCGCCTACGTTTTGACTGAAAAGGATGCGAACGTCGTGTCCTACGATTACGACAAGGCCACAGGGAAACTAACCAACCCGATGCGCAACATCACCCGCCAGGGTGAGGATTGGGCTTCTCATATCGTCGTTTCACCAAATGGAAAGTTCGTTTTTGCAGCGGTACGACGGATGCCACGCGTTCATGTGTTCACGGTGAACCCACAGAACGGCCAGCTCACCGCGGGCAACACATTTTCGAACGCGGATCTCGGTGTCCCCCGGGACTTCGCAATTGATCCAACTGGCAAGTACCTCGTGATCGCGAGCCAGAATCTCAAGAAGGTTCTGGTGGCATCGATCAATCAGACCACGGGTACTTTGACCAAAGTGGGAAATGCGCTTGCAACGGCAGGGGATCCGTCCTACGTCGGCATCGTCCCGAAGCGCTAGACGAACGGATCAGAGGAACTGCGACAAGAATCGGTAGGCCTGGCGCAAAGCACGTTTGCGGTCGGCAAGACTGCCCTCGTAGGCACGATCTTCAACTTCAACGCAAAGCGGTCCCCGATACCCGGCATCACCCAGGATGGACAGGTATCGGCCCCAATCGATATCACCAAGACCTGGTAGCTTGGGACAATGATACTCATGCGGCGTGGCCAGAATGCCAACGTCGTCCAGCTTTTCACGATCCACGCGCACGTCCTTGGCGTGCGCGTGGAAGATGCGTGATGCAAATTCCCGCACGGGTTTTTCGTGATTCATCTGCTGCCACACCAGGTGTGACGGATCGTAGTTCAAACCAAAATTTGGACTGGGGATTTCCGCAAACATACGGCGCCATATGGCAGGCGAACTCGCGATGTTCTTGCCCCCGGGCCACTCATCACGGGTAAAGAACATTGGGCAGTTTTCAATCGCAATCCGGACATTTTTTTGTTCCGCAAGTGCAACCAACCCGGGCCAAACTTCCCGAAATCGAGCGAAGTTGTCGTCAACAGAGCGACCCGGATCGCGACCGACAAAGGTGGTCACGGTCCCCACACCCAGACGCGACGCTGCGTCGATCACCCGTTCAAGATGCGCGATCGCGCTTTGTGCCTCGACCGGATTAGGCGCCAGTGGATTTGGATAGTAACCGATGGCGCTGATTTCAACGCCAGAACTGCGCGCGAGTTCAGTGATACGGATGCACGCCGCGTCGTCCAGATGCTCGGCGTCAACATGGGTGACGCCCGCATAACGGCGCTCCGCCTTGCCAGATGGCCATGACATCAACTCGACGCATCGGTATCCGGTTTCTGCTGCAAACGCCATCACCTCGGCAAGTGAGCACTCGGGGAGAATGGCGCTTACAAATCCAAGTTTCATCGCGGTTCCCTATTTTTCATCAACGTTAATCCAGCATCCGTCGGTCTGACTTTTCAGAATGGCCTCACATAAAAGAATTTCACGGTGGCCATCTGCGAAAGTTGGCAACATAGGCACCGATTTATTTTTTTGCGCGATGCAATCGTAGAACGCACGAAAACATTGTTTGAAGGTATCCGGATAACCTTCCACATGTCCCCCCGGATACGAGGCGTGGTGCCGGGCTTGATCGCCCAACAAAGCGGGATCTTTGGTCAAAACCTCGTTCGATCGATCGCGGTATCCTTGCCACAAGGTATTTGGAGATCCGCTATTCCAGGCCAACGTCGAACGGGCGCCCGATATCTCGAATTCCAGGTGATTCTTCCGGCCGGCCGTCATTTGCGAAACCCATAATGATCCGCGCGCACCGTTGTCAAAGCGCAGCATGATCGACGCTTGATCTTCGGTGTCTACCTCCAACGTTTCTGTTTCCTCATTTCCATCGGGGCGTTTACTCGAAAATGTTTCCACTTCGCCCCTCGGCTTAAACCGCTGCACGTGCACGGTGCTCAGATCCGCACATACCGCCGTCACCCGAAGTCCCGTAATAGCGCAAACCAGGTCAACCCAGTGGGTGCCGATGTCCGCGACCACTCGAAGCTTGCCGCCGACTTCTGCGCGGACACGCCAGTTGTAGTCGGTCGGATACAACAACCAGTCCTGCACGTATCGTCCCACAAGTCCGTGAACCTTGCCGAGTTGGCCGTGCTGCACGCGACTCGCTGCTTCGAGGCAAAGTGGATAGTAACGAACGTTGTAGTTCACCGCCGACACACGATCGGATATCGCCGCGAGTTCAACGAGTGTCTCTGACTCGCGGCTGTTCATCGCGAGTGGCTTCTCACACAAGACGTGTTTGCCTGCCTGCAGTGCATCGCGTGCCATCGGAAAGTGCAGGTTGTTGGGGGTCGTGATATGCACGGCCTCGACGTCGGCGTCAGCAAGCAGTTCCTCGTAACTGCGATAGGCCCGCGGCAATTGCATTGCCCGCGCAGCCGCTTCGGCCTTGGCAGAAGACGACCCCGAAATACCTGTGACGTGTACCCCGATTCGAGCAAGGGCCTCGACATGGGTGAACCCCATGAATCCCGTTCCAGCGATGGCGGCCCGCATGCAAATCCTTTCAGAGACAACCGGTGGCTAAGCCACCATTGGTAACACCACGTCGTTTAAGCTGTCAATGGCGTTCTGAAATCGTTAGTTTCTCGGCAATCTGGAGGTCACCGTGTCTACTTCTCTCAAAACATCGCAAACTTTCTCTCGCCGTACGATTCTTGGAACCGCCGTTGCCATGGGCGGTGCCCGTCAGGCGCTCGGGCGGGAGTTTGGACCCTCCGCTGCACCCGTACGCTATCCGGATCCAGATATCCTTTCGCTCGACAAACGTTTCGACAAGATCAAGCTTGGCAACACGCCGATCCTCCGCGTCCACACCGGAGCGCTCTGGGCCGAAGGTCCTGCCTGGAGTGGCGCCGGTCAGTATGTGGTCTGGAGCGACATTCCAAACGATTCACAGCTGCGCTGGCTCAACGAGGACGGCCACGTATCCGTGATACGAAAACCATCAGGCTACAGCAACGGCAACACATTTGATCTTCAGGGTCGCCAGATTTCCGCAGAACACGGCAACCGTCGATTGACCCGCCACGAGCCCAATGGAACCACGACGGTGCTTGCAGACCGTTACGACGGCAAACAATTGAATGCGCCCAACGACGTCGTGGTTCATCCGGACGGAAGCATCTGGTTTACTGACCCGGGCTACGGTGCCCTGATGGACTACGAAGGCAACCGGGGGCCGATGTTTTTGAAGGAAGCGGTCTACCGCATCGACACCTCCGGAAAGATCGAGAAGGTCACCGATGAAATGTGGAAGCCAAACGGATTGTGTTTCTCGCCGGACTACAAAACGTTGTACGTCACCGATACGGGTGCAACCCATTCTCCGGAAGCCAAGAAACACATCAAATCCTGGAATGTGGTCGACGGAAAGCTAAAGGACGGCCGTGTGTATGCAGACATGACCTATCAAGGGAAAGCTGGTTTTCCAGATGGGATTCGAGCCGATGTCCTCGGCAACATCTGGGTGGGCACGGGTTGGGTTGGCCCTGGTTACGACGGCGTTCACGTGTTCGCTCCGGACGGCAAACGCATCGGCCTTGTCCGATTGCCCGAGACGGCCTCGAACCTGTGCTTTGGCGGCCCGAAGCGCAATCGCCTCTTCATCACGGCAAGCAGTTCGCTCTACG
>JAYUPZ010000498.1:0-32864 GCA_043759805.1 Myxococcales bacterium
GCCGCAGCGGTATCGGCCGAGGAAGCCCAGGCCATCGCTGAAACCAGGGGGGC
Organism: Myxococcales bacterium; assembly: GCA_043759805.1. Lineage (GTDB taxonomy): Bacteria > Myxococcota_A > Polyangia > Fen-1088 > Fen-1088 > JAWXBF01. The sequence goes on from JAYUPZ010000498.1 coordinate 54, forward strand.
AAAAGCCGCAGGCGGCAAACGCTCGACGGGTGAAGACGACGCGAGCGACGAGGGCGCCCGTCTCTTTCTCGCGGCACGCAAGGGTCGCTACTCGGAGGCGCGGATGGCTGCCAAGGCTCTTTCCAACAACAAGGATGCAGGTGCCGTCAAGGCCCGTGTTGCAGATGCGCTGCGAGGCCTCGCAAGCGGAGAATGGGACAACGGCGATCGCAAGAATGGCCGCTCGCTATATCAACTGGTTCTGGAGTTGGATCCCGAAGATCTCGAGGCGCAGTCGCGCACTCGACTTGAACTGGAAGCGCCGGCGGTGGTAGCGATTGCAACACCGCCCCCCGAGCCGACGCCTCCTGCGCCCTCGGACGAAGAAAAGAACAAACGCGGTAAACGCAACACACCAAAAGCGGAAGCCGAAGTCGATGTTGAGCCTGAAACACCCAGGGATGAGGCCGCCGCTTCCAAGGCCGTCGCCGGTGGTCGGCGATCGCTCACCCAGGGTCGACTTGCGGATGCGGAGAAATCTTTCAACGAAGCCGTTCGAGCGGATCCGCTGAGTGCCGCAGCCATCGGCGGTCTCGCCGAAGTTGCCTTCGAGCGGGCGCAGTATCCCGAGGCGATGGACTACGCGCGACGGGCCTTGCGAATTGCGCCCAGGGCCGCCGAATACCAAATCATCTACGGCGACTCTTTGTTTAAATTGCTGCGCTACGCAGAAGCAAAGGTCGCGTATCAAAAGGCCGAAACGCTGGCGGGGCGCCGGAACGAGCAGATCGCTGCTCGACTGGATCGAGTGAACACCAAACTGGGACAATAAATGGGTTTGCAAAAATTTGATCTGGTTGTGATTGGTTCGGGACCTGCGGGTGAAAAAGGCGCGGTTCAGGCTGCCTACTTCGGCAAAAAAGTCGCACTCGTCGAAAAAGGACCCGCGGTGGGCGGTGCCTGCGTCCATACTGGAACGCTACCCTCGAAGACTTTGCGAGAGGCCGCACTTTATGTGACGGGTTTTCAAAAACGAGAGCTCTATGGGATGAGTCTCGAGATCGATCGCGAGGCCAGTTTACGGCAGCTCATGGGACGATTGAAAGCCGTCACCGAGCTGCAAGTGGCGCAGATAGGCGGAAATCTCGACAAACATGGCGTGACGACATTGAAAGGGAACGCGCGCTTTGTGAATGCCAATGAAGTCGTGGTCGAACAGGACGGCGTCGAGATAGCGCGTCTGTCGTCGCAAGCGTTTCTCATCGCCGTGGGCTCCTCACCACACCGCCCACCGGGCGTGCCGTTTTCCGACAGCGACGTCGAGGACTCGGACACCATTCTCGATCTCGATAGGATCCCGACTTCTCTCGCGGTGGTTGGCGGCGGCGTCATCGGTTGTGAATACGCGTCGATGTTTGGCGCGCTTGGTACAAAGATCACGATCATCGAGAGTCGCGATGCCCTGATGGGATTTTTGGATCGGGAGATCTCGGCGGCGTTGCGTGCGTCGATTGAACGGGGCGGTCACGAAATCTTGTTCGGCGACGCCGTGTCGTCGATCCAGCGCATTCTGGATGGACCCCTTGAGATCACACTTTGTAGTGGTCGCATCTTGAATGTCGACAAGGTTCTTTATTCAGCGGGGCGAGCCGGCAACACATCGGGACTTGGACTTGAGGCAGCCGAGGTCGCCTGCGATCCACGCGGACGCATACCCGTGAACGAACACTTCCAGACCTCGCAACCCCATATTTATGCGGCAGGCGATGTGGTGGGCGCACCGGCACTCGCGTCGGTCAGCATGGAACAGGGACGCGTGGGCGTGTGTCACGCTTTCGGTTTCGACTATAAAACCAAGGTCTCGCCGATCATTCCTTACGGCGTCTACACGATCCCAGAAATCTCAATGGTTGGCGCGACCGAGGAGGAGCTCATCAAGGCCGGTACCCGGTATGCTTCCGGTCGCGCGCGCTACGAGAACAATGCCCGCGGCCAGATCATCGGGGATCGCGATGGGCTGTTGAAGCTCTTGTTTGAAGTGCCGTCGAAAAAACTGCTCGGTGTCCACATCATCGGCGAACGGGCAACCGAGATGGTTCACACCGCGCAGATGGTCATGGAATTCGGTGGCACCATCGACGTCTTCATCAACAGCGTGTTTAACTTTCCGACGCTCTCCGAAACCTTCAAATACGCCGCTTACGACGGACTCGGCCGTATGTCGAAGTGACGCCGGGCGTCCTTTAAAAGCGGCCGCTCCAGCCAACGCCCATCGCCCGTTCTTTGGATGATACGGGGGTCGATGCAGCGGGCGCCTGTTCGCTCACAACCCACAACGTGACGCCGCCCAGGGTGAGCACCATGGCGCCCGCGCCGGTCAATCCAACAGCGGCAGCATCGGTATCACGAATGCGCGGACACCGGCCGTTGACATCTTTCTCGTCATCGCTACACGCGAGCGCCTTGCCGTCGATGTTTGCCAGGTAAACGCCGGCGGCAACCAGGGCCGTTCCGACAAGAACACCCGACCACCCGAGAGCCTTGAGTGGCAAGGTACTCGGGATGCGCAACAGTTCAACATTCAGCGTTTCATCGACGCCGCTCACCACCGTGAAAGTGCGGTCGTGTTGCTCGTAGCCCTCGCGAGTAAGGGCAAGGGTGTGTTGGCCACCCGGGATTTGTAGATCGAGCGGCGTCTTGCCGACCGGTCGTCCATCCACCACCGCCAGCGCGCCCGACGGGCTTGAGCGGATCACCACGTGCGCGGGCGTCATTGCAATGGCTTCGAGACGACTGCGCAGTGATGCGGTTGCAAGCGACACCTTCTCGGCCGCCTCGGTGATGCCACAGGTCTCGCAGCGTTCACTTGCCTGACCGATGACGGCGCCGGTGCGTCCGTTGATGATCGTGAGGACGATGTCATAGCTCTTGTTGGATTCTTCGATACGACCCGAGACGAGGTATCCCACTTCCAGCGCCTCGGCCACCGCCGGGTAACAATCGGTGTCCGCACAATCGCGCAAGGCCGGCGTGCCAAGCCTTTGTCGAACGGCGCCGCCCGAAAGCACCTGAAAGCGCGCCACGGCAAGTCCTTCGACAAGCCGTGATACGAATAAATCACGTGAAACCTCGGGAACATCTCCGGCGAAGTCGAGCCGTACGAGGCCCACACGCTGAATGCCCGTGCTCGTATCAGCCTCGACCTGCGCCACGGTACGGGCCGGATCCGGCACCTGAGCATGGGCGGGCAATGACGCGCCCAACGTCACAAGGACACTGAACATCAGCATCCCCAAATGCACCACAATGCAGGTGTGCGAATTACCTTTACCTGACGTGTAGGCAAACCGAACCAGCGACATTGCGGCAATCGTACACCGAAAAGATCGCGCTCGGATACCTGACGCTGATAAAATCAAGAGGCTCGATGTTTTTTCGAGTCTTAAGCCCAGAGGTTGACATGCGCATCGATTCGCTTTTTCGCAACAGCGTGGTGACGGCCCTTTTGATGGTTTCGGGAATGCTGGGTTGTGATGAACCCAATCCCGCTTATCTCGGTGCGCGTCCAGGGGGTAACGAAGGCGGAAGCGCGGGCGCCGGTACCGGCGATCCGACGGACGCAGCGAGCAACGGAGGGTCAGGCGGCGGCGTCGTCATTGATGCCATCGAAGCCGTGGATCTAGTCGTTCCCAATTGCACACCGAAGAAGTGTGAAGACTTGAACGGCAAGGCACCCTGTGGGCAATGGCAATGCACCAACAGTGTATGCGCCGTGCTCTGTCAGGGATGCGACGTGGATCAGGATCAAGACGGGTACGGGCAGGGTGCCGGGTGCGCAGGACCCGACTGCGACGACAAAAACAGGACGCTCGGAAGCAACGTCGCCCCCAAAGCGTGTTACAGCGGCACGGCAGCGTCGCAAGGCAAGGGTGTTTGTCGCAACGGTGTGCAAAGCTGCACGGCGGGAAACTGGACCCGCTGCGAGGGTGAAGTTCGCCCCGGTGGCGAGGCTTGCAACGCACAGGACGACGATTGTGATGGCGCAACCGACGAGGAGCTCGGTACCGTGTCCTGCGGCCTCGGCGTGTGTTCACGCACCATCGCCGCCTGCGGCAATGGCAGTGCTGCGATGTGTGTGGCCACCGTGGTTCAAACCCAGAAGGATGGCTGCGGCAACGGGGACGAGGATTGCGACGGTGCGATCGACGAGGACTGTGGGTGCGTGTTTGCAACGACTGCGGCCGGCAACGGAACAGGTGGCGACGGATCACTTGCCCTGCCTTTCCGATCGTTGCAAACGGCCATCGACATCGCTGAGGACAGTGGCGAAGCCGTCAACGTTTGTGTGATCGGTGGCCCGGATTGCAGCATCCCATCCGTGATGAGCCTCCCGGATGCAATCGTCGTCAAGATGAAGAACGGCGTTTCGGTCTACGGCAACTATCGAAGCGACGGGCTCCGCTGTCCCAATGGGAACGGCCAGGCGGTCAGCACCATCACCGAAATCAAACTTCACAACGACTCCGGAATTGAATTTGGCTCCGATATCAAGGAAACCACGGTCCTCGATGGATTCAAATTGTCCCGCGGCGCAGGACGCAGCTCGAACGCCATCACCGTGAACGGTGCCAAGAAGGTTGTGCTGTCGAATCTCTACATCGGTGACAGTGCTGCAGGCAACGCCGACGAGATGCGCGGCATCCGGATCGACAATGGCGCAGAGGTTCTTGTAACCCGTTCTTCAATTTGGGCAGGACAGTCAGCCAAACTGTCGGTAGGCATTCACGTGAAGTCGAGCATCCTGACGCTCCTTGATACCTGCAAGAGCTACGACAGTCGCGGGCGCTGCAACGCCGTTTGTGATGGTGGCGTGGGCTACGGGGTGCGCGGTCAACTCGGAAACGGAACGGCGGCCGCCGAGTCGTATGCCGTCCTGCTCGAGAACGCAGCGGGGTCACATATCGAACGTTCCTCCGTTTGCGGTGGCAATGGTCAGGCCAGCAGTGCTGTCAGGATCATCGGCAGGGCCGACGCTGTCATCTTGCGCGGCAACACATTTGGAGCAAGCGGTGGCACCACGGACTCCCACGGGATTTGGGCGGGACCCTGCGACGGCACGGCGCCACGAATTGTGGATAACGCAACCATTGAGGCGGTGGGGCGAACGCCCAATTCGCGGGTTTCGGCGATACGCGTCGAGGGTGACTGCCATGCCGTGATTGAAAACAATGCCCTCATCGCAGGCTCGCAAGAAGGCGGGGCTGTGGCCACACTTGGCATTCACTGTACCGGTGACGCCAACAAGCCGAGCCTCTGCTCCATCCTGTTGAATGCGGACATCCGCGGCTCACGTGCGGGATTCCCGCCAAGCGCCACGGGCATTCGGTGCGACGATGGCAGCTGCAACCGCATCGATCGCAACACGATTACCGGGGGGAGCGGAAAAGTAGCACAGGGACTTATTCTCGGCGGATCGGGGCCTGTCGTGTCGAACAACCAGATCACGGCCGGTTGTGCCGAAGGGATAACCCACGGGGTGCTTGCGGTCGACAGCTTCGCGCGCCTCGAAAACAACATCATCGCAGGCAACACCTGCGGAACCGATGGGATTCCGGGCGCAAGCTTCGGCTTACAGGTCATTGCAGCCCCGGGGTCTCGCAACGAGATGGATGTCCATTCAAACTTGATCGAAGGGTTGTCGCGACCGGCGGCCTGCATCAGCGTGGGCATCGCGATAGGCGACGCAACCAGTAAACCCCGGGGACCGAGTGGTACGTATCGCAACAATTTGGTGCACGGTGGTAACTGTAAGAATCAGACCGCCATCAGGGAATCGAGCGTGGACATGGATCCGCGCATCGTCGAGAACAACAATCTGCTTCCGTCTCCCAACGGCGCCCTGTATTTTGATGAGAACCAGACCGCCCTCGACATCGCAGCGGTCAACAAGCTATCGGGCAGCAAGAACAACTTGTCTGTACAACCACAGTTTGTGCAGTACCGGGCCAACCTACGACTGGCAGCCGGCTCGATGTGCATCGACGCCGGTACAGCCGTGGGCGCGCCCGCAGGCGATCTCGCTGGCACCGCCCGCGATGCCAAGCCGGACATCGGTCCCTACGAATTCCATTAGTAAATCGACACACCCGCACCGACAGCGAAGCCGTCGTTGTCCCATCCACCATCCTGTTGATTGGTGAACGTCCATCCTGCGCGCGCCGTGAAGGCCATGCGGGTCGTGATCTCCAGCTCAAGCAGCGCACCCGCTCCGACGGCGGGAAGGGTTTCTTCAGCGCCGACGCGTAGGACGGATCGGTTGCCCGCGTTCAGGTATGTTCCGAAATGGAGGATCGAAAGGCCGGGCAGAAAGGCCTGCGCCTCGACGCCGAAAAAGTTTCTGAAAAAATCTCCGTTATCAAGATCGCTCGTACCAAAGCCAAGGGACATCGTGCCGAGGAGCCCGAGATTCTGGAAGGGGAAATAGCCAAACTGGATGTTCGATGCAAAGCCCGACATGAGGTATTTCTCGAAAGCGACCTCGCTAGAACCAAAGTCCAGCTTGAAGGCAAATCCCTTTCGATCGAGCGGCGCGCGACCGAGCAAATATAATCCGGACCCTTCGTCGTCCATCACCAGCGCTTGACGAACACCATCAACATGCTCCGGACGAAGATCACGCAACGACAAGATGCGCTCCTCACCGGTCAGCAGCTCCAGGTGTAACGGTTGATCCGGTGACATTGCCACGGTGCCGTCATACCTTTGCCCTTCGGTGGCCATGAGCCCGATCGCTGCGAAAGCCGCAACGGCAATGGCGACGATCGCAAAGACCACCAGGGCGTCGCCCGCGTCGCCACCACCACCCCACGATGACCCGCCGTCGCCGCTCGATGATGGGGTGGCAACCCTGCCCGGCACGGCACCGCCGGCGCCGCCCGGAGCCGGCGCACCTTGCACGGCACGAACCGGCGCCGAGCCACCGCCGCTGTCGCCTCCCACAAAACCGGAACCGACGCCACCGCCACCCGTTGGCGGCCTAGGCCCAACCGGAATGTCCACCTGGACACCGGCTTGAATCATTACATTCGGTCCATCGACGTAACCCGCGCCGTTATAGCCATGGGCGTATTGCGGTTCGAGCGGGGGCGACATCTGGGCCGCCACAGCTGGACCCCGACGGTCGCCAATGGATTGGACAACCCTCACCCTTTGACCGCGTGCCTCGGGGGGCAAGTTCGCAAGACGGGTCAGCTCGGCGTCGGGAATGCGATGCTCATTCGACAGGCAACCCGTACCCAGGGACAGGGCTGCCAAAAGGCTCATCGGCCATGCGAGTTTAAATACACAGTTCGTCACACGGATTGGACCTTGTTTGGAACGCTGTCATTCACTCGCGTGGTAAAGAACGCGGAAGTTCTTGGTCGAGCCAGGCACTTCCACGCCGAGCTCTTCGAAGGTCACGTCCGGAAAATTCGATATCAGCTGGCGAGCGGCGTCGGTCAAAAGAATCTCGTCCGATTTCGCCGTGTCCTCGCCAAGCTTGCTGGCGGCATTGACCTCGCGCCCAAAAATTTCATCGTCGCCGATGCGCAAGATGCGCCCATGGCCAATGCCAAGACAGAGCAACATTTTGTCTTCCGGATTTCTATCTTGATTGTAAGCCAAACACCTCGCCTGCATGGCGATGCCTGCCCGCAAGGCACTTTCGGTGCGACGGAAAATAATCAGCATACTATCCGCGTCGGACTTGATGAGGATGCCGTCGTGCTCGCCAACGATGGGCAGCAACAATCGATTTTGTTCGTGAATGATCTGCAAGAAGTGGATGATTCCAAAGGCCGCCACCTGGCGGGAAAAACCAGACAAATCGGTGAACATCACCGCCCACTCCTCGCCAAACAAATCCCAGATGCGCCGATCGATTGATTCCTTGTCGGCATCCGGCAGTGCGCGCGCCTCAATGAGCTGCCACAGGCGGGTTTGTCCGCCCTTGGGCCCCGAAGCTGCCCCCATGGAATCGTATCGTGCCATGGGCGCGATTGTAACTCAGGCGTGCGGTGCCACACGGCCGAATTCGGGGTAAAACCCTCGATATGGCAACCATTTCAGATTTTCAAAAACAATACGAAAAACAGCTCGACGCCTTTGTCGCCCCGACCGCCGGACAAGGCCGGGACTCGGACTGGGCGATGGTTCGCGCCCTCATCCACAAGGCGGTACATCTTGCCGCCGATCGCAAGGCCGGCGAATTCTGTGCAGTCGCCACCATCCTTGCCGAAATGATCGGACACGCCCACGGCATCATGCACGCATCCGAAGCACAGGACGGCCCCCGGGGATGGCACTAGCTAAACCTATTTCAGAAATCGCCCCAAAATTTCGCTGACCGCCTTGGGATTGGCCTTGCCGCCGGTCTGCTTCATGATCTGACCGACAAAAAAGCCCTGCAGCTTTTTGTCGCCCGCGCGGAATCGGGCAACCTCGTCTGAATTGGCTGCCACAACCTGCGCACAGATCCCTTCGAGCTCTCCCGAATCGGAGACCTGTGCAAGGCCATCGCGTTGCACGATGGCAGCGGCCGTCAGGCGCTCGTCCCACATCTTGGCAAAAACTTCTTTGCCAAGCTTTCCCGACAAGGTGCCCTTTTCGATCAACATCACGAGCTCGGCAAGGTTCAAGGGTGGGATCGGGAAGCCCGCATCGGCGAGTTCAAGGGGATCCGTCACACGGGAAAGCAGTTCGTTCATCACCCAGTTCGCGAGTCGCTTGCCGAGATCTTTCATGCCCGGCTGTGTCAGGGCAGCATCAAAGTAGCTGCCTATCTCGCGTTCGGCCGACAGGACGACAGCATCTTGCTCTGGAAGACCCAGCGTTTGTTGGTAGCGGGCCATGCGCGCCATCGGAAGCTCAGGCAAACGCGAACGCGCATCGGCGAGCCAGGCCTCGTCGACATGAACCGGTGGCAGATCCGGCTCCGGGAAATATCGGTAATCGTGTGCGTCCTCTTTCGATCGCATGGACTGCGAGACACCCCGGTTCGCATCCCAGAGGCGCGTCTCCTGCACGATCTTTTCGCCGCGCTCAAGCAACGCTGCCTGCCGGTGAATTTCGTGAACAATTGCGTCCTTGACGTTCTTGAACGAGTTGATGTTTTTCAACTCCGCACGCGTTCCGTAGGGGACCGTACCGCGGGGACGTATGGACACGTTGGCATCGCACCGCAACGATCCTTCTTCCATGTTGCCATCGCAAATGCCCAGCGTTCGCACGAGAACGCGCAAGGCGCGCACGTATTCTGCCGCCTCTTCCGCCGATCGCAGATCCGGCTCACTCACCACTTCACACAAAGGCACCCCGGCACGGTTGTAGTCAACCAGGCTCCGACCATCGGAGGCGTGGATGTTTTTACCCGCGTCTTCTTCCATATGAATGCGGGTCAACGCCACCCGGTGCGACTTGCCCTCGAATAGAAACTCGATTCCGCCCCCTTCGATAATCGGTTCGTCAAACTGCGAGATCTGGTAGCCCTTCGGCAAGTCCGGATAGAAATAGTGTTTGCGCGAAAAACGGCATTCGGGTCGAACGCGTCCGCCAACGGCAAGGCCAAGCCGAACAGCCATGTCAACCGCAGCACGGTTCAGGCGGGGCAAGGTCCCTGGCAACGCCAGGACCAGCGGATCGGTTGCGCCGTTGGGCGCGATCCCAAACGCAGCACTAGAGGGAGAAAAGATTTTGGTTTTCGTCGCAAGTTGAACGTGGACCTCAAGGCCTATCACGGGCTCCCAGCGCGACAAGACATCTGCGAGGCTCATGCCACCACCTCCGTCCCAAAGAGGGCTTTCGGTCGCCGTTCATGCCACGACGTGGCCGCTTCATACGCACCCCCCACCCGGAACAGGGTCTCTTCATGGAGGGGAGGCGCAATCAATTGCCATCCGATGGGCAACCCCGCGGACGAGAACCCGCAGGGCTGTGACAGGGCAGGTAGACCCGCTAGCGATGGACCCACGGTGTACACATCGGCCAGATAAAGGGCCAGAGGATCCGAAATCTTTTCCCCGATCTTGAAAGCGCTGATGGGCGAGGTCGGGGTCGCGATGACGTCGCAGCTTGCAAAGGCGGACTGAAAGTCTTCCGTGATCTTGCGCCTCACCTTTTGCGCCTTTCCGTAATACGCATCGTAGTAACCCGAACGCAACACATAGGTTCCCAGCATGATGCGGCGCTTGGGCTCGCTGCCGAATCCTTCGCCGCGGCTGCGGGCATAAAGTTCCTCCAGGCTGCCAATGTTGGTGGCGCGGTGGCCAAAGCGAATGCCGTCGTAACGCGCGAGATTGGAGGCTGCCTCGGCGGTGGAAATCAAATAGTAGGCCGCAACGGCATATCGGGTATGCGGCAGGGAAACCGGTACCACCGTGGCGCCGGCTTGCCGGATCGTTTCAACCGCAGCACGAACAGCCGCTTCGATCTCCGGCTCAAGTCCTTCCGAAAAATATTCTTCGGGGACACCCACCCGCAATCCACTCACGCCGCCTGCACAGGCCTGTACATAGTTGCCGACGGGCGCCGCTATGCTTGTCGAATCGTTGGGATCGTGTCCTGCCATCGCCGACAGCATCCAAGCGGCATCGCGAATGGTTCGGCCGAAAGGGCCGGGGTGATCAAGCGACGACGCAAATGCGATGACACCCCAGCGTGACACTCGACCATAGGTCGCCTTGACACCCGTAACGCCACACAAAGCCGCGGGCTGACGAATCGAGCCTCCGGTATCCGTGCCAAGGCTTGCCACACATAACCCTGCCGCCACCGCCGCGGCCGATCCGCCGGACGATCCGCCTGGCACGCGCGCAGGGTCCCAGGGGTTGCGAACGGGACCGAATGCACTGTTTTCGTTGGAAGAACCCATCGCAAACTCATCCATGTTGAGTTTGCCAAGACCAATCGCACCGGCGGCGGAAAGACGGGCCGTGACGGTGCTTTCGTAAGGCGGAATGAAGCCTTTTAGAATTTTGGAGGCGCAGGTGGTCTCGATGCCTTCTGTGCAAAAAATGTCTTTAATCCCTATCGGTACGCCGGCAAGGGGACCAACCGTAGCACCTGACGCGACCGCGGCGTCCACGTCATCGCTCCGTCGTCGGGCTCCGTCGGCATCGACCCGCAAGTAACACCCGAGCGTGCCGTCGTGCTTCGCTATCCTGTCGAGATAACAATCCACCAGCTCCCGCGCGCGCACCTGCCCGCTGCGAACTGCCGTCGCAATCTCGGCAACGTGCCCCGAGGCAACCAGACTTTCCACCCGCGAAGACATCAACGCGTCCCCCCCGTTTTTTCGGTTCGACCATCGCTCTTTGGAACGATCCGGGGCACCTCGAAAAATCGGTCATCCTTGCAAGGTGCATTGGCCAGCACGGCCTCGATGGGCAGCGAGGGCTCAAGCTCGTCTTTGCGCAAGGGGCAGGAAAACCCAACCGCGTGGGTCAGGGGTTCAACCCCCGTGGTATCGAGGGCTTGAATCTGGTCGATATACGACAGCACAGCCTCCAACTCGCCGCGCATGCGCTCGGCCTCGTCTCCTTCAAGTTGCAGACGACTCAAGGTCGCGAGCTCTTCGACTTCTTTTATGGTGATGCGTGACATGGCTGTTCCGGGGGACGGTAAAATGCCCTTCGCGCACACTTTTACCAATCTTTCTGCGGCAATGGCGGCGCAAGTGGCTGGCTTTCGAAAGCCGCCGTATAATTGAGTTTCTTCGCGCGTCCGCGCTTGCGGTCGTATCCACCAGTGGTAAAAACATTTCCCCCATGCGCACCCTGATGAACCTCGGCAAGACGACCTTCGCGGCCGTCATTTGTCTGCTGTTCCCAGCCTGCGATGGTGCGGAGCGGCCTGTGGACGCATCGTCACGAGCCACCGAAGAGACCGTTTCCGTTGCCGTCCGTATCGACGGAAGGGCCGGAACCACACCCTCGGCTTCTTTCGTGGCCTTTAGGGGTGCCACCGGGACCATGACCGCGGCCGAAGTTCTGGCGTCGGTCGATCCGCTCTTTGCCGCCCCTCCGACTGCCGGTTGCGTCGTTCGGGCCCTGGACGCCAACTCGGCAACCCTGCTCGCGCGGTCGGCCAGTGTCGAACTTGCGGCCTTAACCCAGTTCACGCTTGCGGTGGACGAAGGCGCGCCGATTCGTCCGGTCCCCGCAGTTTATCCCGATTTGGCTGGTATCGCCTCCGGCATCGTGGCTGAAGCGGGGCCTGTCATTCTGTTAGATTCACCGAAGACACTCCTAATGCGATTCGACACGGAGTCCGTCGGGACCCCAATTGCGCTGCCGACGTTGCCGACGGCAACCGACGCAAACGGTGAAACGCTGACCGAAGGCAGCCGAATTGACGTGTCCCGGGACCACCTGTTGAAGATTGTGGGTCCATCTGGTGCATTTGTTGAAATCCGACCTTTCGGTACCACCGAATGGCTTGCTTGTACGGCCAATGCCGACGGTAAAGTACTGTTGCCGGGCGCCGCTCTGCAACGACTTGCCCGCTTTGCAGGTGCGATCCCGGTTTCATTGGATGTCGTTTGGCGCGATCAGCGGGTGACCACCGTCGAGGGCATTGCCAACCGCATCAACGTCTCCATCGAACTGCGTTCGTCAGCCCTCGTCGGGCTTTCACTGTGACCGGTGGTAGCGACATGCGGCGACACGATCGCCGCCGAGCCGGATTTGAAGTCATGGTGGGAACGCCCCACGGTCCCCGGGTCGCCGGAGACATTCAACTCGACGCGGCCGATCTTTCCGAAGGCGGTGCGTTCTTGCGTTCGGACCTCTTGTTTGAGGAAGGCGAAACGCTGGTTCTTGACATCCCTTTGCCCTCTGGGAAAAATATTTCCGCCGAAGGTCGGGTTGTGCGCGTCGACCGAACCGAAAGTGGAAAAGCCGGCATGGGCATCGCTTTTACCCGCCTCGATGAGACCGATCGACGGATCCTGTCTGCCAATCTCAAAATGCTTATGGCCTCGACAGCCAAACCTCGCCCTGGCAAAAAGCCCTGAGCGAACAGTTCCCTTCCCCCTTTAACCACGAAGAGCCATGGCTGAAACACTCGACGAACTCACCTACGACTACGAAGATCAGGGCGTTCTCGTCCGCAAGCAACTTGCCAAGGAGGTTCTCACCAAGGGCACCTGGGCAACGATGATGTTTCTCTACCAGGAACTCGACAAGACCAAGAACATCATGCGATCGCCCAAGATGGCCATCGTGCGCTTCAAGAAGTTCAAGGGTGCTTACCGCAAGCAGTCCTCCTTCAACGTTTCAAGCGAGAAGCAAGCTCGGCAAATCACGGAGGTCTTCGAGAAGTGGTATCCCCTGATGACCGAGTCTGCGGACACGCCGGCTGATGGCGGCGACGAAGCCGAGTAGGCGGCGTCTTGGGTGCATCCGCCCCAGTCTCAGCGCTTCAACAGCTTATTGAAAAAGCCGCCGCTCTTCTCTTCTTTCTTGGCTTCCGGCGGATGAGCGGTTTTGCGGCGCATCTCAATGAGGCGAAGCTCACGCTCGGCTTCGATGAAACGTGGATCCTTTTCCAAACAGCTTCGATAGGCTTTTTCGGCCGCTTCGAGGTTGCCCATATTCTTGTGGATCTCGCCTTGCCAGAACACGCCACGAATAAAATGGGGGCGTTCCTTGCAGGCCTCTGTGATCAAACGCTGTGTTTCACCGGATAGTGCGGATCGACGCGCTGGCGTCTCAAGATAACGGGCCCACGCCAGATACGCACGGTACTCCGTCTCGGAGTGATTCAGCTGTACGGCCTGATTGAAAAGCACGAGCGCGTTTTTCACATCGCCTCGAAACAGGGCCGATTCGCCTTCCTTGAAGATTCGTTCTGCGTCGAGAATGTCGCGCGCGTTTTCCGTATCACTTTTTTCGCCACGCAACTTGCGGACATAATCTTTGCGCCGCTGCGGATCGGTAAGAACGTGTTTACCCTCGCCGAGTCTCGCCATGATGGCCTCGGCCTTGGCGCCCAGATCAAGCAATCCCATGCCGCCGAGGCGGTCGGGGTGGAAGGTCTTCACCGCACGCATATACGAAGCTTCGACCTGCTCCGGCGTTGCCGACTCGGACAGCTCGAGCAACTGAAAATGCGTTGCACCGCCAAGCGACGCATGCAATTCCTCGATCCGCTTTCGCAACACAACGCCCCCAACCGAGGTCGCAGCGGAGGGGATTGTCTCCACGGCGCGCAAGGGCGCACCATCATCGGGAGCCGCAGGCAAGGGCGACATCCGCGGCGCACGTTCGAAGCGATCGGATGACAGGGTCGAAAGGCCCTGGGTCGAGTGTAACGGTTGCTTGCTTCCGTCGGGCAGTTCGCGTTCAGTCTGCAACAAGTCGGCATACAGGAGCGCCAACACAGCGGCCCTTGCCTCTGCGGGCCGAGATACAGCGTCCGCTATGTCCGCAACATGCAAGGGACCTGCGGCAAGTCGGCGTACGATCGGATCCGTGGACGACATGCCCATGGATTCAATGAACCCGGGTGGCAATTTGATAAGTTTGAAAGTGTAACCGTCAAGCGGCGCAAGTTCGGCAACCAGACGCGCATCGTCATACGCCGTACGGATCCCCTGGTAGAGCAGGCTGCGCGGATCGACCCGAGTTCGCTCGAAATCGTCACCGCGACCAAAATCGTGTTCGGCGACTGTGACGGTAAAGGTGCCTTTGCGCATGAAAAACATGCGTTTGAGCTTGCGCCGCAATTGCGCCCTCACCGATTCGTGCAGTACGCGGGGATCGACGGCACCGAGCTCAATAAGCACCTCGCCGAGGCGCTTGCCGGTTTGCTCCATCGTTTGTTCGGCGCGCGCGATGACCGCTTTCGAGACAAGACCCGTATCGACAAGGATCCTATCCAGGCGATCGAGATCATTTGAGCCGTCGATGTGTACTGCGCAACCTTCACGGAGATACAACAGGCTCGTGTCGTTGGATTCGTCGGTTATCGAGGCGGTTCCCGTAACGCGCTTGCGATACAGCTGTAGCATCAGCCGGGGGAAAGGCCTTCGTTCGAGATCGCCGTGGGCCGAAAGCGCTGGAGTCGGGGGTAGCATCGTTTATCTAGATCAGAATGGTTTCACAGTTTTGGTTCACTCGCTAGCCCAGACGCGTCTACTCTCAAGGTAGGCTGGGCAGCTTTCTGTGATCCCATCGGCGGGATAACATTGGAAATTGACAGTGGAATCCGATTCGAGCGTATCTTTGGCCCCGTGGGCATTGCGCTCTTTTGTAACCCGCGTTCGCACCGCAACCGTAAGAACCCGGAGGGGATCGAAGCGCTGCGACGTGCCATCGGTGATACCGGCGAGGTTCTGACCCCTACGCCCGAGGATCTCCCCTCGACGGCGCGCCGTTTGGCCAAAAACCCGCCTTCGGTGCTCGCGATCCACGGGGGCGACGGTACCGTCCACGCCACCCTTTCCCAGCTTTTACCCGCGTTTGGTGAAAAACCCCTTCCCCCTCTGGCCTTGCTAACCGGCGGCACCATGAACGTGGTGCCCCGCTCGCTTGGCCTGGTGGATGATCCCACGCGTTTCGCCACAAAGCTGGCTGATGGATTCCGACGGGGTCGAGTGCCCGTTACGATTCCGCGCCGCTGCCTCCAGATCGGGCCGCAGTTTGGGTTCGTCTTTGCGAACGGTGTCTTCGCGACCTTTATGGAAGAGTACTACCGGACGGGATCCTATGGCCACGCTCGGGCCACCTGGGTGGTTGCGAGAATCGCAGTGTCGACCCTCTTCGGCACCCGTTACCGCAGGCAAATCCTTCGCCCCTTTCGGGGCCGAGCGACCATCGATGGGGACCTCCTAGACCCCGAAACTTTCACGGCAATCAGCGCCGCGACCGTCACCCAGGTCGGAATGGGATTCAAGCTCAACCATCGGGCCGACGAGGATCTGAACCGCATGAGCGTCGTCGCTGCCCGAGCCCTACCCAACCTTTGGGACATTGTCTCCATTGCTCGGGGCAAAGGCATCTCGCAGCGCCGCGCCAGCACCCATGTGGCGGCACAGATGCGACTTCTGCCCGAAAACGACACCATGATCTACACCATCGACGGCGACATGTACCGAACCGAGAACGAACTCGTCGTTCAAACGGGGCCGCTGCTGCAACTGATTTGCCCGAATCCTCCGGTGGCATTAGCATCCAAGTCCACCCCATGAGTACGTCGTTTCCACTGGATGGTATGAGGGTCCGCTTTGCCGGTGAGACCAATGTCGGCATGAAGCGCGCCCACAACGAGGACGCCTATTTCCTGCCGAGCGACGAGCGGCTCTGCCTTGTGGCCGATGGCATGGGAGGACACGCGTCGGGTGAAGTCGCCAGCAAGATGGCCATCGACACCATCTCAGGATTTTACCGCGATACTTTCGACGAGCAGGAAGTGACCTGGCCCTACAAGATGGACCGGGGTTTTCGCCACCACATGAACCGACTGACCACCTCGGTCAAGTTGGCCAACCTCGGCATCCACGAGGAAGCGCAGTCCAATCCCAACTGCAAGGGCATGGGTACGACGCTTGTCGCCTGTTACTTCCTCGACGATGCGCTCATCATGGCGCACGTCGGCGACAGCCGCATCTACCGACTGCGCGAGGGCCTCTTCGATCAGCTCACCGAAGATCACTCGCTCCTGAACGATTACATCAAGATGAAACACCTTTCGCCGGAGGAGATCGCGGCATTTCCCCATAAAAACGTGATCGTTCGCGCGCTGGGGATGAAGGCGACGGTCCAGGTCGACACGCTCACCGAGCATCCACGCCTCGGCGACATCTACCTGCTTTGTTCGGACGGTCTTTCGGGCATGTTGCCGGATACGGAAATCGGCGAAATCGTCGCAAGCGAAGACGACATGGACAAACTTTGTGAACGGCTGATTTCGGGTGCGAATGCGCGCGGCGGGGTCGACAACATCACCTGCGTCGTTGCCCGTATCGAGCGCGAATAGAGCGGGTGAGCCCCGGCACCGGGATGACTCCCCCTCGGGGAATTTTCAGGTAATATTCGCGGCCATGCACGCCTTGCGAAATGCTGTTGTCCTGTCCGCCACGGTATCCCTTCTGGGAAGCCTGGGATGCGCCACCTCGGGGCCAAGTCCCGAAGAGCTTGCCGCCATGGAGGAGAAAAGCCCCGCGCGTCGAACCGAGGAAAAGCTCACCAACGCCCTCATGTCGCGCATTCGCACGAAAAAGGAAAAGGCGCGCGGTCGTGATCGCCATCCGCTCATCACGATGACCTTCTTCGGACTTGAAGACACCATGAACGTCGTCGAGATCCAGCCGGGCTGGGGTTGGTACACGAAGGTATTGGCACCGACGCTTGCCGACACCGGCAAGTTGACCGTGGCCATGGGCGATCCGGCCGGACCCGCTGATGATTATTCCGCCCGCCAGGCGCGCTACATCGTGAAACAAAAAGAAAAGCATCCGGCCGAACTTGGCAAGATGAATGCCGTCGTATTGTCGAGCACGGGTGACATCAACCTTGGACCTGCCGGCTCGGCTGACATGGTGCTCAGCATTCGCTGCCTGCATACCTGGATGGCCAATGGCTCCGCCGACAAGATGCTGGCAGCGGTCAAGAACGTCTTGCGTGCCGGTGGTACGTTTGCCGTGGAAGGACACCGTGCCGAGCCCGGCAAGACGGATCCCGCCAAGGGCTACGTCGCAGAAGCAGACGCGATTAAACTGATTGAAGGCGCAGGCTTTAAACTCGATGGCAAGACCGAGTTCAACGCCAACACCAAGGACACGAAGGATCACCCCAAGGGCGTGTATTCGTTGCCCCCGACGTTGACGCCCGCAGATGCACCCGAAGGTGCGGTGAGCGAAGATGGCTCCGAGGACAGCGACAGCGCAGATGAAGCGGGTGTCAGCGGTGGTGGTGCAGCCGCCTCTGACCGTGCAAAGTTCATCGCGATCGGCGAAAGTGATCGCTTTACCCTTCGCTTCAAGAAGCCGGAGTAACGCCCACGCTTCTTGCCGAACGCATCGCCGCGGGTCCCGATCCGGAACACGCAGCGATCCGGTTGCAACGCTTCGCCGAAGAGGGAGGCTCGCTGCCGAAAGACGATGGCGACGTGCGCCTTCTCTGCGCGTTGTTGTCGAGCGGCAGCTATCTGCCGCGTTTGCTCGAGGCGGATCCGGGTCGATTCGAGAGGCTGTGTTCAGACCCGTTCTTGCGGAATCGGAAACCCCGCGAACGATTCCTTGCAGAAGCCGCCCGGGCGGTTAGCGGCGTGGGCGACTACGCGGGCCTACAAAAATCGCTACGGCTTTTTGCGCAGACCGAAATGCTGCGCCTCGGGGCACGTCAGCTGGGATGGGGCACGACCGAAGAAGTGGCCGCGGAACTATCTTGGCTTGCGGATGCCTGTTTGATCGAAGCCATTCGTTTCTGTGACGTTTACCTTGGCCGGACCCACGGGCGACCGGAAAGCCCCGAAGGAACGCCGAGTTTTGTGGTCATCGCAATGGGCAAGATGGGCGGAGAAGAACTGAATTTCAGTTCGGACATCGATCTCATCTATTTCTATTCGACAGACGAGGGCAACGCCGGCCGACTTTCACTGCATGAGTACTACGCCAAGTTGTCGCAATTGGTGACCCGCGCCATCGATGAATCCACCGAAGATGGCTTCATCTTTCGGGTCGACTTGAGGCTCCGCCCCGAAGGCCGCAGTGGTCCGATGTGCAACTCGGTGAGCGCGGCCGAACAGTACTACGAAACCTTCGGACGCACCTGGGAGCGCCAGGCCCTTTTGCGGGCGCGGCCCTGTGCGGGCGATGAGGCCCTTGGACACCGGGTGTTGTCCACCCTGCTGCCGTTTATCCACCGTCGCACCCTCGATCCCAAGATCATCGCCGAAGTGTTGTCTCTGCGAGACATGTTTCGAGAGGGCATTCCACCTGAAATTTTTGACGTCAAACTGTCGCCCGGTGGCATTCGCGACTGTGAACTGGTGGCGCAAGTGCTGCAGCTCCTGCACGGAGGTCAACGACCGGATCTGCGTACGCGCGAAACACCCGGAGGTTTGCAGCGGCTCTTCGTCTCGGGTTTGCTGACCGATCGCGAGCGCAATAATTTGCTTAATGCCTATCGTTTTTTGCGAACCCTCGAACACCACATCCAGCTTGAAAACGGTGCGCAGACCCAGCGACTGCCCACCGACGAGGCGGCACAAACGCGCCTCGCGCGGCAACTTGGGTTTCCGGATCGCGGGGCTCTTCTGTCTGAAATCGAAAAGCATCGCGTCGCCGTGCGCGGCATCGCAGATACCATGGGCAGCCCCTCGGAAGGCCCTCCAGGCGAAGTGCTACGTTTACTCGATCCGGCGCGTGAACCGGAGCAGATCGAGGCAGAGCTTTCAAAACTTGGGTTCGTATCGTTGGTCGAAAGTCGCCGCGCAATTGAGTCGGCGCGCGCGCGGTTGCCCGTGCAGTGGCTTGCAGAGGTAATAGCGAGTCCCAATCCTGACCGGGCGTTGCTTGGGTTTCGCGATCTGGTTTTGCGTGGGTCACAGGGACTGATGTCTCTCGTCTCCAACTATCCGCAACTCACGCGCATGCTGGCAGGCCTATTTGGCACAAGTGCGCGTCTGTCTCGCCTGCTCATCGCAAACCCCGATCTCTGGGAGCCCTTGCTTTCAGGCATCGGCAGACCGCATCCCCCCGAGACCTTTTGGCAAACGGGCTTGCAAGACCGGCTTGCAACCTTGCCAACCGGCGACGAGGAAGGCCGTTTGCGCGAGATGCGTCGGTATCAAACCGAGGAGATCTTGCGCATCGGATTGCACGATGTGGCGGGAACACTTTTGCCCGCAGAAATATCGCGGCAATTGACGCAGGTTGCAGAGAGTTGTTTGCGGGCATCCATCCATGAAGCCGCCCAGGCAATCTCGCATCGTTACGGCGTTCCGGATACCGAATTGACGGTCCTGGGTATGGGCAGCGTTGGCGCCCATGAAACGCGTTACGGTTCCGATCTGGATCTGGTTTTTCTCTTTGCTGAAAAGGGCACAACTGAAAAGGGCATTGAATACCAGGAGTGGTTCGTGCGCCTCGCCCAACGCTTGATAGCGCAGATGTCGGCGTGGATGCCCGAAGGGCGCCTCTATGAAATCGACACGCGCCTTCGTCCCTCGGGTCAGCAAGGGTTGCTGGTCACAACCTATGCGGCTTTTGCTCGCTACCACGATCACGATGCCGCTCCGTGGGAGCGCGGTGCGCTTTTGCGCGCCCGTCCGTTGTATTGCGGAAATCTTTTTCAAAAACAGGAAGCGGATCGATTTTCAGAAACTTTGACGACGATTGCCTACAGCACCATCGCCAATCCGGAGGAACTGCGGCGTGAGTTGCGCCGCATTCGCATGAAGGTGGAAGACGAACGGGGCAACAAACGCAAACATGCGCGCCATCTGCGCCTGTCACCGGGAGGTCTGACCGACGGCGAGTTTATCGCCGCATTCGGCCAACTTTCTTTTGGAAAGCAACACCCGACTTTGCAAACCACGTCGCCCATTGTTGCGCTGACAGCGTTGCACGAACTGCAACTCTTGCCGATCGCGCCGCCGCTTTTTGCCGAGGTGTTGCAAGATTACGCCTGGCTTCGGCGCGTAGGATTGCGAATCCGACTTTTGCACGACGACGACGCTTGTGAGGAATGGTTGGACGACGAGGGCGATCCGGTGCTCGCACGGACGCTGGACATCGATGAGGCGGAACTCTTGCCGAAGACTCATGCTGCCATGGCGCGCATCCGACTGGCATACGACCAGGTTTTCGAGCCGAAGGATTGACCATGGCCGACGAAAAAAACTACATGACGGTCGCAGGCCACCGCAAGATGACCACCGAGTTCGATTTCTTGCGTGCGAAGAAGCGACCGGAGGTGGTGTCCGCACTGGCGGATGCTGCGGCCGAGGGCGATCGTTCAGAAAACGCGGAGTACATCTATCGCAAAAAACAACTGCGCGAGATCGATAGGCGTTTGCGTTTTCTGGCCAAGCGCCTCGACATCGCAGTCGTCGTGGATCCGCGCGAGCAGAAAAGCCGCGATCGCGTTTTCTTTGGTGCGAAGGTGACCGTTGAGGACGAAGACGGCGTCATACACAACTGGCGCATCGTGGGCGCAGATGAGATAGGCGAAGACCGCAACGACATATCCTGGCAGTCTCCCGTGGGACGCGCCTTGATCGGAAAGTCAGTGGGACAAACCGTCGTCGCACGGCTCCTCGAAAGCACCCGCGAGCTGACGATTACCGCTGTGGGCTACGTTTGAACCGGGCGTGGTCAGGCCGAGCGGCATGCAATTCAAGAAATGACCGGTTCCCGACGATGGTGTCGACGTCTTGTGTTCGCTCGTGAAACTGTCGGGTTTGGCCGTTTGCGCGATGACGCTGGCTTGTGTTGCACTTGATCGACCCGGACAAGGCAATACCGGAGGCAACGGTGCCTTGCCCGGTGCCAAAAACGAGATACCGGTCATTGACATGGGCGGCAAACGGGTGCTACCCGTTCCTGGAGAATTCGCAACCATTGCACCGATGGTCACCGACGACGGTTTCGGGACGACACCGCTTCTGTATTCCTGGAAGTCGATCGGCGGTCCAACCGCAGTGCTCTTTTCGACGAATGATACCTTGAGCGTCGAAGCCCATTTCGAGTTGCCAGGCAGCTATCGCATAGAGCTCACGATCAACGACGATGGGCTAGCAGCATCGGCACAACTTGAGATAGAAGTTCTCGATCTCCGGAATCACCTTATCGCCCACTGGCCGCTCGACGATGGCACCAACATGGCGATGGATCTTTCGGGCAACGGACTCCATCTTGCCCTGCACGGCGCCGGCTGGGAACCCGGAGTGATAGGAAAAGCCCTCAACCTGGCTGGCAACAATGACTGGGGAGATGTCGCCGACACAAACAAGTCGTTTGCATTCGCGGGCGATTTTTCGGTTTCCTTCTGGATAAAAACCACCCAGCGGGCGGTCGTCCCCGACATACCAACCGTATTTCGGTACGCCACCGATGCTCCGCAGGGTTACCGAGGCTGGGAAGTGGCGTTCGGCGTCAACGGCCTGCTGGAGTTCAAAACCATCGAGAAGGGAAATATCATCGGCGTTGGGCGCGCTGGATTAAATGACGGTAAATGGCACCACTTTGTCGGACAGCGCAAGGGGACCGATCTTCAAGCGTGGATAGACGGCGAATACCTCAAGCGTGATACGTCTGCCATTGTGTTCATGCCAGTTGCCGATTTTTTCATCGGCGGTGCCAACGGTGGTAATTCCGTCGACTTCGACGGCAGCCTGGACGACATCCGAATTTTTTCGCGGTCACTATCCCCAAACGAGATCGCAGCCCTGGCCAATGCAATGATTGTGACTGGCTGGGCGTGCTAAGACGAAGGGACAACGCTCTGATTCCGCCTGTCGCCTCAGCGTCGGCGCGGCGACATGGCGCGGGCAATTTCGCGATCGGCCTCACGCTTCTTTTCTGTATCGCGCTTGTCCCAGTCTTGCTTGCCGTGTACCAAGGCCAGCTCAACCTTGATCTTTCCGCCCTTGTCATACACTTGCAGGGGGACGATGGTGTACCCCTTGGCCTGCAGCTTCTGCGCAAGCCTGTCGATCTCACGGCGGTGTAGGAGCAGTTTGCGACGGCGGCGGGCCTCGTGGTTGCGTGCGTGTGAGAAGCCGTAACCGGTGATGTCCATCTGGTGCAGCCAGCACTCGTTGTTGTTCACGTCCGCAAAGGCATCGACGAGGGTCGCCTTGCCAGCCCGGATCGATTTGACCTCCGACCCCCCGAGCGACAGTCCGGCTTCGATGGTTTCATCGATGTGATATTCGTGCCGCGCCTTCCGATTGCGCGCCAAGACAATGATGGCGACAGCTTCCTTGCCACCGCCAGTCGGCTTGCCTTTCTGGCTTTTCTGCCCTGACACGGCGCCTAGGGTGGGCTCGGGACGGGGCTGCGTCAAGGTATCGTCGTATATCCACCTGATATTATTGCTAATTTTGGATTTCTTGCGCGTTGTTCCAGGGCACGGCAAGCTCTAGCTCTGTTCCATCCCGTCGGGCAGTTCATGACGCGATCTCTTTTTTGTACGAAATCCCCTGTCGTGCGGGCAAAAACCATGCGCTCGGCCCCCTCAGGTCGGGTTCCTGACTGCCGATATTAGCTGCCTGCGCCATGGCTTATTCACAGCGCCTGACCCACTTTTCCCAGAGACCGTGATCGGACGAAAAAACAATGGCCAGTGATAACGGTGGTCGAAAATCCAAAAAGAGCCGCGTTCCATCGGAGACGCCTGTGTCGGATCCGCGATTAGCCGAGGCGTTGCGCCGGGTCGAATCCAATCCAGGTGATACCGGTCACTGGGATGCGCTCGAAGAAATTTCCGGCGAACTCCAGCTGCCTGAAAGCGTCGCCGCGCTCTTTTTGACGGTGCTCGAAGGTCCGCGCGGCAGCGAGCTTGGGGACGATCTCGGTCAACGTGCCGTACGCTTCCACGAAGAGTGGTTTGGTGATGATCCCGCGCCGCTCATTGAGCTTCTACACATCGTGCTCAAGCTTGACCCGTCGCTTGACTGGGCATTCGAGCGCTTGACGCTTTTGCTGTCGGTTGGCCAGCGTTGGCCAGAACTACTTGAACTGTACGACGAAACGCTGGCTCGCCTCAAAGATGGCCAACAGCGCCGCAAGATTCTGCAAGAGGCAGCCGGAGTCGCGAAAGACTTCGTCGGCGAGATGGATCGGGCGATCGGGTACCTCGACGAGCTGTTCCGCTCCCGCCCTGCCGATCCCCATGTCGCTTCGTCGCTCGAACGGCTGCTCGAAAAAGAAGAAAAGTGGGCCGACCTCGCCCGCGTATGGCAAACACGGCTCGAATATCTGAGCGGCAACGATGCCCACGAATTGCGCGGACGGCTGGCAACGTTGCGCCTCGATCGCCTCGCGGATCCCACCGGATCCCTTTCAGATGCGCGTACCCTCCTCGGTGAAAAGGGCGACGATGGCCCTGCCTGCCAGGCGCTTGAACGCATCCTGGCCATGTCGACGGCTCCCGCAAACGTACGACGCGACGCTCTTGAACTCGTTCGCGCGCAGCACGAAAAACAAGGACGCAAAGATCGCATCGTTGCAATCTTGCAGACAGCGCATGCCTTCGCCTCGGACGAGGAAAAGGTTGACCTGCTGCGCGAGTCGGCCGAGCGATTGCAAGGTCAGGGCGAAGGCTCCGCGGCGATGGAGAAGCTGGTCGAGCTGCTTGCCATCAATCCGAATGACACCGAGATGCGCACGCGTTTGCGCCATCTCGCTGAACTTTCGGGTGCCCATGACATGTACGTCAAAGGGCTTGCCGTTGCAGCAGAGAAAACTCCTAGTGCGAAGCTTCGCGGTGCCTTGCTTATCGAAGCGGGCCGCGTTCTGGAGGATGTTCTAGCCAACCACGCCGAGGCCATTGTCTTCTTCTCGCGAGCCGCCGACGATGTGGAAGCCGACACCACCCGACAATTGACTGCACTGCGCCGTTTGATTTCGTTGCTCGACCGTGACGATCAGGCTGCCGCTCGCTTGAACGCGCTTGAGCGGGTCGCCTCGCTCGCAACCGAAAATGCCGAACGCCGAACCGCGCTTGGACAGGCAGGACGCCTGGCCGGACGCCTCGGCGAGATCGATCGCGCCGTCGTTGCGTGGCAGGCGCGGCTCGCACTGGATGCAACCGATCGAGAGGCGCTCACCGCGCTCGTCGATCTGCTGGCGGAAGCCGGCCGACACGAACCCCTGTGTACCGTCCTGCGACAGCGCGCCGGGAATGCCATATCCGCTCAGGACAAGCGCGCCGATCTTGCTCGCGTGGCACGGTTGCAGGCGAGTGCCCTTTCAAATTTTTCTGCCGCCATTGAAACCTGGCTCGAGGTGCAACACGGCTTTGGCGAAGACGCTGAATCGACGCAGGCACTCCGCGATCTCTTCGGGGGCGAATCCCGCTGGCAGGAACTCTCCGATTTGCTCGCACGTACCGGCAAACGCGATCGGACCCAGCTGGCCGAGCTCTATTGTCGACTCGGCGAGCTTTACCGTAAACACCTTGATCGACCCATCGATGCGGTGCGTTCTTATGGTCACGCACTCGAAACTGATCCGGCGCAGGCTCAGGCCCGCGCAGGTCTCGTGGCCTTGCTGGACCTGGCTGACTGTCAACCAGCCGCCATCGCGGCACTCGTTCGTTCGTACACGGTGACACGCGAGATCAATCCGCTCGTGGCTCTTGTCGAACGGCGCTTGTTGTTGTGTGTGGACGATGCTGCACGCGCAAGGCTGCTGGTCGAGACCGCCGAGATGGTCGAGCGCGACGGCGGCGATCGCAATGGTGCCCTCAAGTATCTGGCCATGGCGCTGGTATTCTCGCCCGAGAACGCACGAACCGAGGCGGAATTGTTGCGGCTTGCACCTCTGACCGACGGATGGAACACCGCTGTCGAGGCAATTCGTTCTGCCATCGCGAAACTGCCAGCTAACGTACCACGGGTGATTCACTTGCGACTGCAAGAGGCGACCATTCTTGAAGAGCATTGCAACGATCGCCAGGCGGCTCTTTCGGCGTTTGAGATCGCTTGCCAGCTTGCCCCCGATCGTGTCGTCGCCCGTTCCGGTCGGATTCGCGTCGCAACCGCTCTCGGTAACTGGGCGATCGCAGCCGAGGCCATGCTCGCGGCGCCGGTTTCAGCCGAAGTCGTCGTCGGCGAACACCTTCCTATTATTGAAAAAGCCGCCATGGCCCTTGGTCCCGAGGCCTGGAAATCTGCCGGCGCGGCCATCGAAACAGAGATCGATCGACGCAAGACTCTGCCCCGCGCACTTTGCCGGGACCTGGAAGGCACCCTGGCTGCGTGGTACGAAACCTATCTGGGCGACGCGGGAAAGTCCGATGCCTCAAAGGCGTTGGCTCGGGCCGTTAAATTCGACCGCCATCACGCAGCAACGTTGACTCGTCTTTGCGATCTGCAACGGGTGAAGCCTGATCGTGCACTCTTCGACACACTCAATCGACTGGCGGAACTGCAGCCCACCAACGTCGATCTTTCGCTTGAAGCGCTCGACATCGCCCACCAGTCGCTCGGCGATCGGGCATTGACGCTAAAAACTGGGTTGGCCCTCATTGAGCACGCTGCGCACATGCTCCGGGCCGAGCTTGCGGCGAGCGGCAAGACCACGCCGGCCACCGCCGCTGAAAAGTCAGTCGAAATCGTCGTACAGTTGCTGCTGGCTTCGGGCGACAGGGCCGATGGCGCACGCGCCGTTTCCATTCTCCAAAGTGCGTCGACGCTTTTGCTGCCCCTTGAATCCGTGCGAGCAATGCGACGTCGCGCAGCCAAACTCGCGCTCGACACGGTTGCCGATCGGGCACGCGCACGCGATTTGTATCGGCTCGTCGCCGACGACGAACCAGGCGACCGTGCCGTCATCGGCATTCTCGCCCGTCTCTACGAAGAGGCTGATTTGCTTTCCGAAGTGCTGTCGCTGCGCAAACGCGAACTTGGCCTTGATTTGCCGTTGACCGAACGGTTGCACCTTCGCCTTGAGATGGCTCGCATCGCGGGCTTGATTGAGGGCCGCAGCCCACGGGTAACCACGCTGCTCGCCAACCTCACGGACCTGCCGGGCGATCGCGCGACCATCGAAGCGCTCTCGATTATCCTCAAAGGTCGTGGCGCAGATCGAGATCTCGTGGACGTCTTGACTGAGCAATCCAATTTGCTCGAGCACTCCTCGCAAACCGAACGCGCGGCCGAGCTCTGGTCAGATGTGGCACGTTTATGCGAGCTTTCGCTCTCCGACACAGGGCGTGCCCTTGCGGCTTACGAGCATGTCGTGAATCTGCAGCCCAACGACGATGCGCTGGACGCACTCGCCCGTATCTCCAAGGATCGTGGCGATGCGCTCGCTGCCGCGGGATGGCTTGAGCAACGTCTCCAAACTGCCTCTGGTTCTGACCGCGTTTCGATTTCGTTGCGACTTGGCCAGGCCTATCTCGAGTGTGGGCAACGCCATCGAGCGATCTCCTGCCTTGAACGCGCTCTGGCTGAAGATGCGATGGCAAACGAGATCCGCGCGATGCTGGTTGAAACCTATCGCAAGGCCGATGCGTGGGAGCCGCTCGCCCGGACGCTGGCGGGTGGTTGCCAACCGGGCGCGCCAGCCGAGGCGGTGACCGCGTTCGCGCGCGAAGCCGCCACGATCTATCAGGATCGCCTTGGCACACCCGAGCTCGCCGTCCCCGTGCTCGAAACTGCAGTCGATCTCGTGCCGAAAGATCGCTGGCTGCGAACGCACCTTGCCGAAGGCTTGCGGGTAGCGGGCCGCCTCGGTGAGGCACGCGCACAGCTGGAAAGCTTGCTTGAGGAAATGGGTCGACGTCGTTCCAAGGAGCGCGCGGCGATTCACCATCAACTGGCACTCGTAGCACGTGCTGAAAAGGATCACACCAACGCCCTTGAACACCTCGATCAGGCAGCGGCCATCGACATGTCGAGCATGGCAATCTTGCTCACCCTCGGTGAGACCGCAGAAGAAGCCGCGGAACTTGAACGTGCCGAGCGCGCTTACCAAGCATTGCTGGTGCTGGCCCGACGCGTGGAACCCACAGATGCCGAGAGCTGCGTCAGCGAAACCTTGTTGCGCCTTGAAAAAGTGGCACGAGCGGCAAACAACACGGATTCTGCAACCGAATTCTACGATTCGGCCACGGCGACGGCGATGCAAAATGCAGACGAAGCGCGGCGCATGCAAAGTGCGCTGCACCAGCGCGGCGACAGCGAGCTTGCGTTGCAATTGCTCGAAAAACGCAGGACGGCTGCTTCCGCTGGCATCGATCAGGCACGAATATTGTGTGAACGCGCCGAGTTGCTTGAAAAGATGGGTCGATTGACTGACGCCCTGGCTTCCGTGGCACAGGCGATTGAAAAAGCACCCGAACTTGTTGCGGCGCACGAAGCAGGTCGACGCATTGCCCACGCGTTGCAAAAGCCGGCCGAATATCTCGCAATCGTGGAAGCAGCGCTTGATCAAATGCGCCGCCGCGATGACGGGACGCGGGTATGCGATCTCCTGTTGCGTGCAGGCAACTCGGCCGAATCTGATCTTGCCGATCCGAAGCGCGCCGCCGGGTTCTACGCCCGTGCAGAACAAACGGGTACCCGGGCACTCGATGTCATGGTTGCCATCGGGCGCATCAGCGGCCAGTTAAACGACACACAAGAACTTGCGCGGGTGCTCAAACAACTTGCACGCATGTCCGAGAAAGCGGAAACGCCGGACGAGCAAGTCGAAATCGCATTCCGCCAGGCCGAGTTGCAACTGTCGGGTGACGAGACCCGCACCCAAGGTCTGGAGACACTCGCCGCGGCCCTCGAAAAAAAGGGCGACTTCGCACGTGCCTTGCAGATCGTTCGCGCCGCCAAGGTTCCGGAGGCCGATCTCCCGCGCGTGATGCCACTTTACGAACGCGTCGCACGCTCCTCGGGGGACGATCGCATGTTGCTCGACTTCCTCGAACGGCGCGCGGCAGCCCCCGATGCCACACAAGAAGCCGTCAGCGAGGGCGTCGAAGTTGCCCTGGCAACCGGAGAATCCGCACGGGCAGAAAAGTTGCTTGAACGGGCGGTGGAGTTGTCTCGCGAGAAGGGCAGCTTGCGCGACGCTGCATGGGCGTTGTTGGATCTGGCCCAACGTTGCAAAGCCGCGGGAGATCTCAAGGGTGCCTTCCGATGGCTCGAAGAAGCGGGAACCGCTTCGGATAGCCCTCGCATCTCGGCATTGCTGCGCGAGCTCGCGCGACAGGCTGCACGTGAGCCCAGTGGCGCCGAACTCGCCGCAAAAGCGCTTGAACGTTTGCGCGAGCGCAACCCGGGCGAACGAGAACTTTGGCAGCCTTTGATGGAGCTTTATTCCGCCATGGGAGACGGCGCCCGCCTCGGAGCACTCGTCGACGAAACTGTCCAAAAGCTGGTGGCCAGAAACGATCGCATTTTCGTCCGCATGACCTGGGCTCACTTCTTGCTGAAACAAAACGATCAGCAAGACGATGGCGTTGGTGTGCTACGAGACATCTTGCTCGAGGAACCCGGTCATGCCGAGGCACTCTCGTTGTTGGCCGAGCTTCACGAGGCAAGGGGCGAGATTTCGGAAGCGCTGGCGCTCCTTTCCGATTCTCTGCGCGAAGCCGAGAGCAAAGGCGACGAAGCGCGCCGCGCTGCCTGCATCCGCCGACTGGGCGATCTGTTGGGCAAGGCCGATCCCGATCAGGCCAAACAAGTTTATCGGCAAACGCTTGCGAGCTCGGTGTCGGACGCCTCTTTGCGTCGTGATCTACAGGAACGGCTGTTTGCACTGCTGGGCCCGGGTGAGGACGAAGGCGAAGAGAAAGCAACCCTCGGTGAACGCATGCTCGCCGACGAAACCGGCGGCCCCGCTGAATCACGAGCGCTGACACTGGCCGACGTTCGGCACGAGATGGGCGACGAGGAGGGTGAATTGCGCGTCGTCAAGATGGGGCTTGAACGTGCGCCCAAAAGCCGGTTGCTCTTCGATAGACTGGCCACATTTTTCAGTGAACGCCAGCAATGGAACGACTGGGTTGGTTTGATGGGCGGCGAGGTCGAGCGGCTATCCGTATCACATCTGTCGGCCGCTGCTGATTTGTGGGAGCGGATTGCGAACATTCGTCGCGAGAAACTCAAAGATCCATCGGGCGCAGTGGACGCGCTTCGAAAAGCCTTGGCCATCGATCCGGCAAACCAAACGCGTCTGAACGAGCTCGTCACCTGTCTACAGGAGATGGGCGATTTGTCGGGAGCCATCGAGGTTGTTTCGGGCGCGGTGGGATCGAACGCCGTGGACGATGAACAGCGTCTCAATTTGCTGCGCCTGCGCGCGGCACTCAATGCCAAGCGAGGTGAAACCTGGCTGGTCGTGGGTGATCTCGAAATGGCGATGCTCGGGGGTGGCATGGCCGTGGCGGAAGAACTGACCGACGCGTTGTTTGCTGCGGCACAAACCTCCGCGCGCTCGGACGATCTGGAGGGACAGCGGCGAGCGATGCTTCGCCTTGTGGAACTGTTCAGCCTGCGTGGTGATAGCGAACGCGCTCAGCGAATTCTCTTCGACTGGGTCGACGATCATCCCGAGGACACGAGCGCCTTGCGTGCCCTGCGTGAGCGTTTCGAGAAAGATGGTCAATGGGAAGATGTCGCCAGCGTTTGCCAGCGCATCGCCAACACCGAAACGGGGGAAGGCAAGATCGAAGCGCTACTGGGTCTGTCCCATGCTTTGCAACAGGTTGGTCGCGCGCAGGATGCCGTCGGGGCGCTTGAAGAATTGTTGGCCAACAACCCGGGACACCCGGCGGTGGTGAACGTTCTTGGCGAGCTCTATCACCAGGCGGGCAACCCGTTGAAGATTGCCCATCTCAAGATCGATCAAGCCGGCCTCATGCAAAATGAGGACGATCAGTTCCAGGCGCTGGTCGAGGGCGCTGACATGCTCTTGCAAGGCGGCGAACCTCAACAGGCGGTTGAGGCAATCAACCGCGCATTTGCACTTCGACCGGAAGACAGAACCGTTCAGCGCTTGTTGTCCGATGCGTTGCTCGCCAACGGTCAATTCGATCAAGCGGCTGTCGTGCTCGAACAACTCATCGGCGATGGACGCGGCATCGAACCGGAAGAACTTTGCGCCCTATACCACCGACTGTCACGTGCTTCCGGTGGCATGGGCGATGGGCAAGAGCAACTTAACGCCCTCAAGAAGGCGATGGAGACTGATCGCAAAAACGGTTACGTTGCGGCCGAATTGGCCGATTTGGCCGAGGCTATGGGCGACGACGACCTGGCGCTCAAAGCCTTGCGGGCCATCACATTGAACGCGCCCGACGGTCCGATGACCAAGGCCGGCGCGTTTTATCGACAGGCTCGGATCGCGCACAAGGGCGGCGACCGCCAGCGAGCGCTCATCTTCGCCAAGCGTGCGTTGCAAGAAGATCCAAACCTGGCAGAAGCCACCCAACTCCTTGAATCCGTCCGATAGCGCCCGTCATTTGCAGTACGATACGTCGTATTGACTGGTCTTGCCCGAACAAGCCTGTCCGCCGACAAGACAAAACGGGCTGGTATTGTTCGGTCCGCAGACCTGTTGACAACGCGACACGCCGTTAATCGTAACACAAATGGTACCCGCCATACACTGAGTGTCCGAGCTACAGGCCTCTCCTATTTTGAACTGACCCGCACCCGTACAACCCGTGTAACGTTCCTTGGTTTCGGGATTCCGCGCAAGGCCACACTTCTTTCCGACACCGCAGGTGGATACGTCGTAGATATTGCAGGGCGCAGCGAGTGGGGCACACATGTTGAGACAGGGTTGGCCGGTGATCTCGATACTGCAGGCCGCTGTCGCTCCGCAAGAACCTTTGCTTCCCGCCGCACACAACTTCGTACACGTTGCACCGCTGCCGAGGTTGATGCAAACGAGGCCATGGGCGCATTGCTCCGAGAACTGACAGTTCTGACCCCCGACGAGCGGTACACCTGCGATGCTTTCACACGCAATCGTCGATTGAATCACGCGGCACGCCTTGTCCGGTCCACAGGTGTTGGTTCCGATAGGATCGCAGGAGACGCCGGACAGACATTGCGCCGCATCGACGGAACTCGAACCTCCATCGTCCGTCGTCACGGCAGTATCGCCTGTCGATGAATCACGGACGGCAGCATCCCCAACGGCATTAAGGCCATCGCGATTGCCGATGCTCGAATCGAA
Organism: Myxococcales bacterium; assembly: GCA_043759805.1. GTDB lineage: Bacteria > Myxococcota_A > Polyangia > Fen-1088 > Fen-1088 > JAWXBF01. The sequence continues at coordinate 31,927 of JAYUPZ010000498.1, forward strand.
GGACGCGGACCCATCAAGACCGCCGGTTCCCGCGGCGCCACCGTTCGAGGCGGCATCACGGATAAATCCATAGGAGGGATTGGCCCCCTCGTCGCTTTCACAGGCCCCAAAGACACTCGCCGCCACGGTCAGAAGCGCCAGGATTCTTGAATATCGATCAAAGGTGAACTGCATAGGGCCGGCAATTTACCCTATTTTTTGACCAACCACGCATCCTGTCACGCCCGCACTTGCCAGGTGATCTCGTCAATCATCCGATGATGCTCTGCGGGATCGGCCCAGCGAAGGCGGCCTTCCTCGGGCAGCGAGGCAATCGGATCGAAGTAATAGTACAAATGCCCGGGATGAACCGCCGGACTGCTGTAGACCGATATCCCGGTGGTTCGATCGTAGGCCTCGAATGAATGGGCGTCGCGTTTACCGCCGCCGCCCGGCGCGTCCACCACGAAGGTAGGGGTGTTGAAACCCGCCGTCGACCCGCGCAGCCTTTTTTCAACATCAAGTGCCACGTGCAGCGGCGTACGCAACTCCTCGACACCCTTGACCATGTCGTGCTGATAAACGTAGTACGGATGAACATTCACATAAGCCAGTCGCCGACATAGAAGCTGCATCGTCATGGCGTCATCGTTGACGCCACACTGGAGCACGCACTGGTTTCGCACAAAGACACCGCGTTGAAACAACACATCGAGTGCCTGTTGCGTGATCGTCGTGATTTCGTTTGGATGGTTGAAGTGGGTGTGAACGGCCACGTCTTTGCCCTCCTTGCGGGCGGCATCAACGACGCCCGTCAACGCATCCACCCATGGCGAATCGGTGAGGAGTTTCTGTGGCACCACCGCTGGCCCCTTGGTGGCAAAGCGCATGCGCCGCACATGGGGAATTGCCACCAGTGCATCACCAATCGCTTTGATTTGATCCGCGCGCAGTTGATA
>JAYUPZ010000499.1:0-3119 GCA_043759805.1 Myxococcales bacterium
CTGCCGCTTTCAAGTGCGGAGGCGTGCAAGCGGCCCAGTACAGACTGCGGGATTGCCGAAGGTTTGGGTGTCAATACCCATGGCCTGTGCGATCGAAACGAACAGGTTGTTGTGAGGTGCGCCCTTGCCGTCGATGCGCGGATAAGAAAGGAAACGACCTGGGGTAAAGCCTACTGCCTTGCCGCCAGCAATGATCCAGGGCAACTGGTCCATCGCGTGCCCGTGTTCCGCTATCTGCGAGCACCACAGCACGATGGTGTGGTCGAGCATCGTATTGCCGTCCGATTCCGGGATCGAACGGAGCAGTTCGACAAGCGCGATGAAGTCTCGCGATTCCAGCTGGTTCAAGCGGGTGATGGTGGCCATCGCGTCGGCGTTGCTTTTCAACGATCCCGCACTGCCGAACGAGGTCTTGTGTATGAGATCGTGCGCATCGGTTGTGCCGTAGGCTCCCGATGTGTATCCGTATTGATCGTCGAAGGGACCGAGCGCACCGACCAACGCAACGCGGGTCAAATCGCAGGCGAATCCGGATTGGACAAGGCGTTGCATGACGTCTTGGTTTTTCCTGTAGAGCGTACTCGTCCCCGGATAGGCATTGCCGGCACCGGTTAGCAGTGCGTTCGTTGGATCCTTGCAATCCGCTCCGGGGGTGAACGTCCCACCAATCGCAAGACGTTTCTCGAGATCACCGATCGCCGAAGCGTGCGCATCGAGTTTGTCCCGCTGGACCTTGCTCAACTTCGGCGTGACGGTTTTGAAATCCGCCAGAACCATATCGAGGACGCTCTTGCGCTGCGCAGCTGCGATCTCGGCGGCCGAGGGGCCAACGGGAGGCATGGTTGTCGGTGGGATAAATCCCGTGAAGAGGCGTTTGTAGGCGGCGTGTGGCGAAGAATCGAGAGCGATGACCTGGCCCGACGAGGGCGTGCAAACCTTGATGTAGGAAGTGTTCCCGTCACACGCAACCGCCATCGACATGGATGGCACCCTGGTCACGGGATTCGGCGAATTGATCGCCTTGGCGATATACTGGTCAATCGAAGGTCCACCGGGTGTGTCACCGTTACTACGGTTGATGGCGGCGAGAGAGTGAGTCTCTGCCTCGTAGTGCGCATTGTTGGGTGAGGTTCGGTCGACGGTTCCGGAAACCATGTCGAGATTCTCAAAAGCGATGAGATCATTCTTAATCGCATTGAGCGGTGAGCGAATGTCCGGGAAAACGAAATCGGTTTCGGTGGGCGTTCCACCCGCAGCCGATTTGAACGTGTTCAAGTGCCGTGGCACACCACTGCCCTGCCACCACAAGACCAACCGAGTCGGAATCGGCCCCGCGTGAGCGCTTTGCGTGCGCAACCACGGAAAGATAGAAGCCACCGCACCACTCACGGCGATCTTTTGTAAAGCGGCCCGGCGGGTGAGACGAAATGTATTGGGCTTTCGCATCTTGGTCATTCTCCTTTACGGGGACACAGGGCGGTGTCGGAATGCATTGCCCATGACCACTGCGACCAGCAGCTCGCGCATGTCACCGTTGTTGTCGGCGAGAGCCTTGTTCAAGGGATCCACCATGCACTCGTCGAGTTCGGCGCGGGGAACCGCAAGGCTGTAACTGAGCCACTGCCGCGAGACGCAATCGTGAACCTGGCCGCTGTCGGCCAACTTTTTGCCGAGCTCGACTGCGCCGTTGAACTTTCCGTCCACATCCGTACTGACGAGCGCACCCGACGCATTGACGGGCAACCCGAATTCCGTGTCACGATATCGTCCAAGCGCATCGAAGTGACCAAGGCCGAATCCGATGCCGTCGATGGCGCTGTGGCACGACGCGCACATTGGGCTCGAATGGCTCATCTCAAGCTGTTGTCGCGTTGTTTGTTTCGAGGTCGCGGTTAGTTCAGGCAACGCCGTGTCGACATCACCGGGTGGAGGCGGTGGTGCTGCGCAGAGGAGACGATCGAGAACAAAGATGCCGCGCAACACCGGGGCATCGTTGCGTTCGTGGGCGAAGCCTGCGAGCAAGCCCGCCTGGGTGAGAATGCCCGAACGATGTTTTGCGTCGAGTTGGTTCCAACCAAGTTCGGCGCCGACCGCTCCTGTTGCGCGGAGATCGTCGCCGTAAACCGTTGCCAGCGTGTTGTTCACAAAGGCGTGGTCGTCGACGAGTAAGGCACGAACAGAATGGCCTGCCTCGAAGAATAGGTGATCGACATATTTCTCTGTCGATTCCTTCATGGCCGCTGCCATGGCCGGCGTAAAATCCGGAAAGACATCTTTGGCTTTGACCAAGTTCGCCATCTTGGAGAAGCGCAACCACTGACTGTGAAACGACGCCACGGCGGCACGGGCTCTCGGATCGGCGAGCAACCTGCGCGTTTCGGCTTCGAGGCCTTTGGAAGTGGTCAACTGTCCAGCATCGGCAGCAGCCATCAGTGTGGCGTCCGGCATCGTGTCGACGAGGAAGTACGACAATCGGCTGGCAAGCGCGTGATTGTCGAGTGGTATTGCCGATGAGCTGGCGACGGGTGTTCCACCCGCTTCGATTCGATAAAGGAAACTCGGCGATTGCAAAAAAGCTTCGACGAGCATTCGTATGGCGATAGGGAAGCCCCATTTCGCTCGCGAATCTGTGAAAAACGCAGCGTATTGAGTTGTCTCCGCCGCAGTCAGCGGTCTGCGAAAGGCTTGCTTGCCGAACGTCGCGATGAACGTGGTTCCGCAGGCGGGTTCAGCGGCTGCGTCCGCAGGGGTACAGGGGAGAACCTTTGAAAGATCTGCAATGGCGGCTTGCGCCACGGTTTCCGCGTTGCCTTGCATGAAATCGATGAGCTCGGCCGAGGTGTTCTGTTTGATCGCGGTATTCAGAAAACCGTCGGTTTCGACTTCACCTGCAAGGGAGAGCGACATCGTGGAGGTGGTGAGCTTCGGAAAAAGATCACGAATCGTATTGCGATACTCGGCGTTGCTCAGTCGAACCAACGGCGCAGGCCCGGCAACGATCTTGTTGGGCGTCATGCAGGTCGTCGGTAAACGCGGGGTCCCATTCGGCCCCGGCTCCACCTTCGACCCGCCACCGGTGTTTCCTGTCATGCCCACGATGGTTCCAGAGCAACCGAGAG
>JAYUPZ010000500.1:0-6564 GCA_043759805.1 Myxococcales bacterium
ATCGCGATCTCAAGCCCGAAAACATCTTTTTGGTGGAAGAGTCTGGCGAGGTGTTTCCCAAGCTACTCGACTTTGGTGTGTCGCGTACGGAAGACAACAGCATGCTGAGTGCCGATGTTGCCAAGTTAACCGCTACCGGAATGACCGTGGGAACGCCGCTCTACATGTCGCCTGAACAAGCGCGTGGTCGCCGGGAGATCGATGCACGCGCCGACGTCTATTCAATGGGTGTGATTTTGTATCGTGCGCTTTCAGGTCGGGCCCCCTATCGTGAAAGCAACGTTCTCGATCTCATGATGGCCGTCGTGAACAGTACGGAAGCGCCACCACTTTTAGCCAAGCGGGCCGACCTAGGCCCCGAGATTTCCAAAGTTATTCAAAAGGCGATGGCTCCTGATCGCGACCAGCGCTATCCGAACTGTGAAGCTTTGATGAAGGCGCTCGAGGCCGTCGAGTCGTTTGTTCCCGAATCGGCCGAATGTCCGACCAAGGAAAAGAAGACCGAAGAGGAGAAGGCCGTCGAGCTTCAGAAGCTCATGCCCAAGGAGGATTCGGATCCAACGGCTCCGATGACGTTGGTTCAATCGATGTACAAGAGACGGACCCGATGGGCAATGGCCGGTGCCGCGGCCATCCTTGTTGTCGTTCTTGGTGGCCTCGCAATTTTGCTCGGGCAACCCTCGTCGACGCGGGCTGCGAATCCGCCTGTGAACACGGCCATTGTTTCCTCGCCAACTGCGGCGTCGCCACGAAATCCCATCGGAGGACCGCCGACCCTACCCAAGACGTCTCTGGCGCAAGCAGATACGGCGACGGTACCCGTCAATGTTGCGCCCCGTCGAGGGATCATCGGCACTGCGGCCAAGTCGGGTTCGGTCCCGAAGATTCGCCGCACAAAGAAATCCGCTGGGCAACAGACGCTGGGTCGGTTTTCCCAACCCGATTTCTAGAGAACGCGAGAAGCGAACATTGAAAGAGAACGTTAAATTAGAACGTTAGATATGAACCGCTTCGCCGAGCGCGGCTGCGGTTGCCTCGAACATCGCTTCTGAAAGCGTGGGGTGGGGATGGATTGCAGCGACGACATCGCGTGCTGTTGCTTCAGACGAGATCGCGAGGGACATTTCGGCGATGAGATCGGTGACGCCGTACCCGACGGCATGAACGCCCACGATTCGATTGTGATCCTTTCTATCGATGAGAACCTTGATGAAGCCATCGGGATAGCCCGCTCCGAGCGCCTTGCCATTGGCCGAGAAGGGGAACTTCCCGATACCGAGGTCAATGCCAGCCGCACGGGCCTTCTCTTCGGTCATGCCGATCGAAGCGATCTCGGGCGAAGCGTAAGTGCAGCCAGGAATCGCGTCGTAGTTCACCGGAGTGGGGTGGTGTCCGGCCATCTGTTCGACGCAGGCGATGGCCTCGGCCATGGCTTTGTGTGCAAGCATCGGGGCGCCGGCGCAGTCGCCAATGGCGTAGATGCCGGGGCTTGAGGTCTGATACGTACCACGATCGATTTTGATGAATCCGCGATCGAGGGCAACGCCCATGCCTTCGAGTCCGAACCCTTCTGTGTTGGCCTGCACACCTGCCGCAAGGAGCAATCGTTCGGCCGTGACGGTTTCGGACTTTCCATCGGCAGTTGTGAAGGTCGCCGTCACCTGTTCATTGCCGGTTTGAACATTGCTGATTCGAGCACCGGTGTGAATCTTCATGCCCTTTTTCTTGAAGGCACGCGTGATCGCTTCGGAAACATCGGCATCTTCAATCGGAACGATGCGAGGCGCTGCCTCGACGATCGTGACCTCCGCGCCAAACGCATTCCAGAAATCGGCAAACTCGACTCCAATGGCGCCCGCCCCGACAACGATTGCCGACTTGGGCATCGCTTTTGTTACCATCGCTTCGCGATAGGTGATGATCCTGTCGCCATCTGGGGTGATGCCTGGGAGTGGTCGCGCACGTGCGCCAGTTGCGACGAGAATTTTCTGGCTGTTGACGCTTCGCTTTCCGGTACTGCTCGTCACGTCAAGTTTGCCGCGACCCGAGAAGCTCGCATTACCCTTGATGTATTCGACGCCGTATTTTTTGAAAAGGTACTCAACGCCACCCGCCAGCTTGTCGGAGACGTCGCGGCTGCGCTTGATGATCGTGTCCCAGTTGACCGAAATGGTCCCGGAGATCTCAATCCCGTATTCGCTCGCATGCGAAATCGTTCGCATCGCTTCAGCGCTTTTCAGCAAGGCTTTGGTCGGGATGCAACCCCAGTTCAAACAAATGCCGCCTGCGCGTTCGCGTTCGATGCACGCCGTTTTAAGGCCAAGTTGGGCAGCGCGGATTGCGGCGACATATCCGCCCGGTCCAGCGCCAATTACGACCAGGTCGAAGGTTTCGGCCACGGGATTTACCTAAAAAGCGAGCGTCATTGGACGCTCGAGAATTCCAACGATGGCCTGCATTAGCTTGGCACCCGTTGCGCCATCGATCACGCGGTGATCACATGAAAGCGTCAAAGCCATGCGCTGGCCGATAACGATCTGATCGTTTTTAGCCACCGGTTCCTTGCGAACGCGACCCACCGCCAAAATGCCGGCCTCGGGTGGATTGATGATGGCCTGGAAATGATCGATGCCCAACATGCCCATGTTTGAAATTGAGAACGTCGACCCAGTCATGTCTTCAGGTTTAAGCTTGCGATCACGCGCCAAACCCGCAAGGCGGCGTGCTTCTTCGGCGATCTGTCCAAGCGTGCGGCCATCCACGTTGCGGATAACCGGCGTCAAAAGTCCGTCCTCGACCGCAACGGCCATCCCGATGTCCACCCGGGTAAAGCGAACGATGCCCTCGTCCGTCCAGGATGCATTGCATTCCGGAACACGCCGCAATGCGAGTGCGGCGGCTTTCAACACGAGATCGTTCACGGAAAGCTTGGCGCCGTGCATCTCGCTGACCTGCTGACGGAAGCCCATTGCGGCGTCCATGTCGGCTTCGGCTGTGAGATAGAAATGTGGAATTTGTGACTTTGATTCAACCAAACGACGCGCAATGGTCTTGCGCATGAGCGTCAGTGGAATCAATTGATCGCCCGGTGCGGTTGGAAGCGCAGCGGGTCGAGCTTCGGTTCGCCGTTCGGGCAAGACCGGGCTCGGCAGCGACGAGTCTGCGGGTGGTACGAATGAGAGATCGGCCGAATTGGGAACGGGTCCGCGGGTTTGTGCAGCAGACTTCACGTCTCGTTCGACGATCCGCCCGCCGGGCCCGGTGCCAGTCACCGTTCGAAGGGCAACGCCGAGCTCGTCTGCCAGGCGGCGGGCGAGGGGCGATGCGAGGATCTTGCCCTGATCTGCCCTGGCTGCAGAAGCAACCACCGGAGCAGGCGCTGGTGCTCGATTCGCAACACCATTGGCAACTGGCGCCGCGGCAGCGGATTTTGTCGCCGGGGCAGGCTCTGCGGCGGCGGCAGGTTTCGCAGCAACGGGGGCAGCTTTTGTTGCGCCACCGCCTTGCACCGACGCGAGCAAAGTCGAAATGTCTTCGCCGGCTTTTCCGATGATGGCGATTGGACCGCCCACGGGAACCGTCGTTCCGTTTCCGACGAGAAACTTCAACAAAACGCCAGAATCGAAGGCCTCGTAATCCATTGTGGCCTTGTCGGTTTCGACTTCGGCAATCACATCACCAGGATCGACGCTGTCGCCTTCCTTCTTTTGCCACTTCCGCAGAACGCCCTCCGTCATGGTGTCGGAGAGCTTCGGCATATCGAGAAGCTGAGCCATAGTATTCGTCGTCCTTTTTCTTCTAACCGAGGTACAAAACTTTTTTAACCAGCTCCGCCGCCTTTTCAGGGGTGGGCCGGATGGAATTCTCAACCTGTCGGTGATACGGGGCCGACACGTCCATGCTGGTCAACCGTGCGACAGGATGATCGAGGTCATCGAAGCAGCGCTGTGAAACGCGATAGGCGATTTCCGCGCCAACACCTGCGAAGGGGTAACCCTCTTCGAGGATCACGCAACGGCCCGTCTTTTTGACAGAAGCAACAATGAGTTCTTCGTCGAGTGGTCGAATCGTTCGGGGATCGAGCACTTCGGCGTTGATGCCCTGGGCTGCGAGAATTTCTGCAGCAGCAAGGCCGACGTTCACCATCTTGGACCAGCCAATGATCGTGCAGTCCGTTCCTTCGCGTTTGATCTCTCCAACGCCGAGTGGAATCGTGTACTCGCCGTCAGGGATCTCGCCCTTGTCGCTGTACATCGTTTCTCCCTCAATGAAACACACAGGGTTTTCATCGCGGATGGAGGATTTCAACAATCCCTTGGCATCCTTCGGATTTGCCGGCATCACGACTTTGAGGCCGGGAATGTGTGCGAAATACGATTCGAAAGCCGAACTGTGCTGGGCCGCCAGCTGATGGGCTGCACCACCGGGGCCACGAAAAGTTACGGGGCAATTGAATTGACCTCCCGACATCTGTCGAATCTTCGCGGCGTGGTTCACGATCTGATCGATGGCGACGAGCGAGAAGTTCCAGGTCATGAACTCGATGATGGGGCGCATGCCAACCATCGCTGCCCCAACGCCAAGCCCGGCAAATCCACACTCGGTGATGGGCGAATCGATGATGCGTTTGTCGCCAAACTTTTCAAGCATCCCTTTCGAGACCTTGTAGGCGCCGTTGTAGAACCCAACCTCTTCACCCATCAGGAATACGTCCGGATCCCGGAGCATCTCCTCTTCCATAGCTTGGCGAAGGGCTTCTCGATATTCAACGACGGGCATAGGGCTTCTTCTGCTTCCTTGGGTCTGACGTGGTGAGGGGTACTGAGACCGCCAAAATCAATCGACGTAATTGAAATCGGGCAAACGTTCTGCGGGCAAGTGGCCGCTCTCGTCTGCGAATGTGACGGCGTCCTCGATCTCATTTTTGACCTCGTCGTCGACGGCCTTGAGATCTTCGGGACCGATGCCGTACCCGGCGAGGTGCCGCTCCGCGATGAGCAGGCAATCCTTGCGCTTGTACTCTTCGACTTCGTCTTTTGTACGGTAAAGACCTGGGTCTGACATCGAGTGACCGCGGTAGCGGTAGCAGCGAATTTCGACGACTGTCGGAAGCGATTCCTCGCGGGCGCGTTTAACCGCAACGGCGAGTCGATCGCGAACCAGGAGCACATCGTTGCCCTCGAATTGGTCGCGCGCAATGCCGTAGGCCAGAGCCTTTTGCGAGGCGTCTTCGACAGACATGGTTCGCGAGAGCGGTGTACCCATCGAGTACATGTTGTTCTCGCAGATGAACACAACGGGCAGCTTCCAAAGTGCTGCGAGCGACATCGCTTCGTGGGCGGCGCCCTGGCTTACCGCTCCATCGCCGTAGAAGCACAAGGTGACACGTCCATCCCCGCGGTATTTCGAGGCGAAAGCCGTTCCTACGGCAAGTGGCAAATGCGCACCGACAATGCCCCAACCCCCGAGGAAGTTGTTCTGCTTGTCGAAGAAGTGCATCGATCCGCCCAACCCTTTGGAACACCCGGTTTCCTTGCCGAAGAGTTCCGCCATACAGGCGCGCGCCGACGTTCCCTTGGCGTAGGCCAATCCATGGTCGCGATAGGAAGTCAGAACGTAGTCACCGTGCTGGGTGGCGCCGACGGCTCCCGCTGCGATAGCCTCTTGCCCAATATAAAGGTGCAAAAAGCCACCAATTTTTTGTTGCGAGTAGGCCTTGGCAGCAGCTTCTTCAAGCCGGCGAATCCCAAGCATCTGGCGGTAGTACTTGAGAAGGTTGAGTTTCTCCTGGGCTTGCAAAGCCTCTCCTTCGATTCTCGTCATTGCGACTGGTTGAACTCCCTTGATCCGAAGCTCGGGGCCGCGGAGAGCGCGCATGATACAACACTGAAGCGAGGCGCAAGGCAGATTCGTTGAAATCTTGGTTTTTTTCTTTCGGAAACAAACCGGAAATTTACGGTCGGAGGGTGATCAGGCTGATGTTCGCAGTTTCGAGAGGTGGTGCGAACGCGAATATCCGAGCGCAGCCATGAAACCGAAGCTCCCGAGGGTGACCCACAAGCCCATTCCACTGAGGTATTCCATTGCCAAACCACCGAGAGCAGGGCCCACGGATTGCCCCGCGACCTGAGCCAGACCAAAAATCCCCGCGTAGGCACCGATGCTTCCCGAGGGGGCAAGTGTCGTGACCAGGGAGTGCTGCGACGGTGCGAGCATGATCTCAGAGAGGGTGATTGCGCCGACACAAGCCAGCAGAAAGGTGAGGTTGCCGGCGAGTCCCAGTGCCGAGTACGAGACTGCGTAGCCGATGCATCCGATCACGAGTGCTCGCATTCGTCCAATGCGGTTGATGAGACCAGCGGCGGGCAATTGCAAGGCCACGACGATGATCCCGTTGACGGTGAAGATGCGAGACACATCTGAGTTGGGAAGTCCCAGGTGTTTGGCCGCGAAGACCGGAAGTGTCACAAAGAGCTGAATTTGCAGCATAAAAAACAGAAACGTGGCGGCGGCGTACCACATGAAGCCACTGTCATGGCGATGTTCGACGAGGGCACGCAACCA
>JAYUPZ010000501.1:0-3113 GCA_043759805.1 Myxococcales bacterium
TTTGCGTTTCTACGAGAGCAACAGAGCGAACTGTTGACGATGCGATGCAATAAGAACTCGAAGCGATGTACCGTCACACCGGGGCGGGTTAAGAACCCGTTAGTCCGGCGTTTATGTCAGTGGCGATGATCTTGCAGTGACACCTGGGTGTCTCGGACGCCGATGCGGTCAAACTGACGGTTGTAGATCGGACACACGTTCCGGGTCGAACACAGCCTGGCCCACATCGCACAACGCCAAGGGCGTCGACGTCGTTACATTTAGAACCGGTCGGCGCTTTAGAACAACAATCCGTAGCCGAGCAACACCGACGTACTACCCACGTTTGCATCGCCTGTAACCTTTTGCGCCACCGGTGCGTATGAAAAGCGCAACTCGCCGAGCAAGAGACCAGGTCCTGCGCGAAATCCAAGGCCGCCAAAGGCCTGTCCGCCAATCTGGGTTGAGGTCTCGTCGTTTTCACCGAAGGCCGTACCGGCTGTATCACCGGTAACTTCAGACTTGAGAAAATGGAAGCGCACCCCGGCACCCGCATAGGGCAACCAGTGCGCGGTCATTTCCCGAAAGAAGTAGGTTAATCCCAGCGAGGTGTTCAAATCGCGCACCGTCATCTCTGACTTGTACGGTCCGCCCGCGGCACCAAGACGCGGATCATTGACGACCTTTGCCTCGTGGGTGGGTTGCGTGTAGCCGAACTCACCGAATAGTTGCAACCGCCGTTCGAGCGCAATTCCAACGCCGAATTTCAACAGCGCATCGAAATTGGTATCAAGGTCGTTCGTGAGCTGGGGAAAATGTCCACCGGCCTTCAACGACACTTCGTACATCGGTACGCTGGCTTCCTCTGCAACCACAACCTCTGGATTACTTGCACGTCCTGTACGAGCGGCAGCAACGATCGTGGTCAGCATCAACAATTGAATCGCATGTTTCGTCATTGTGAACCTCATGGCTACCAAATCCTGTATTCGACCGACTTTAACAACGCATTCCCGGTGCCCACACCACCGGCAACGTATATGAACGCTCCCGAAAGCGATCCACCCGCAAGGTGGCGAGCGAACAGCATGTCCTGTCCAGCATTGAAGTTGCTGATATAGGGGACAGCGTTGTTCGCACCGGGGCAGTTCGCCGTACCGCCACACATTTGGCCCCCCACTATCTTGGCACTCGGCATACCTCCCTGTCCGCCGAATGCGAAGACAAAGTCCCCTACGGCAATCGTGGGCGCACCCGCAACCGAACTGCCGGTTCCGGCGTTTCCTGCAACCTGCACGAACGCCCCAAGCTGGCCACCTGCCTGAACCAGCGCGGCTTCGGCTTCCTTGCCCGCCACACCTGCAGCCGTTGCACCGCCTATCGCATAAAGATAGGTCGATCCCGCCGGGATGCGCGGCGAAAGCTGATTGGTTGCAATCGTCACACCCAGTTGCCATCGCGCGCTGCTTATCGTGTTCGTACCCGCAAGAAACGCCGTGGCGGCCGACTGTGATCCATCTGCATTCAAGCTGATGCGCAAGTACTCGTATGTGTTGGAAGCCGTATTCGCATCCTGCCTGCCCCCGACCACGTAGAGATAGGCCTTCAACGGATCGGCGGGATCGATTGCTATGGCAACACCGGCACCCTGGCGCTTCGCGGACAGAGTCGGCATGGCATGCCACTTTCCAATTGCACCCACAGGTAGCGGTCCTGCAGCGGCGATCGGAGCCAGTCCCGTGTCAGTGAAACTCAACACTGAAGCGTCCACTTCACCGATGAGCTGAACCGAATTCACCGGATCGCCGGCATTGGGACTTCGATACACGCGATACTTCGCGGCGCCCGGCACCGTTGCCCATACCACGGTGATGTGCAGTTTGTTGTTACCAAGATCGGGAACCCGAACCGGGAACGGATCCGAGGCCAGGTTCTCACCACCCGGATTGAAGACATCGTCGGCCTTCATGACGGCTGCCACGCGGTAGTAGCGTAGACCCGCACCAAGACCCGCATTGGTCACAAGGAAGTTCAGATCCGTCACCGCACCGCGGGTCGCCGGAAGAAGAACAGCGGCCCTCTCGACCGAATCAAACAGCGTCGCGCCATTGGAGCCACCGGCAACGTAAAGATAACGACCAAGTCGCGCCCCACCCGCGAACGCGCGCGCTTGCGAGAGTCGATTCGGCTGCGCGACGAAGTCACCCGGTATGCCCAACAAGTCGAGGCCAGCCGTTTCCACGGTGTCGGTTGCGACACCCGCGCCATCGTCTCCGCCCGCAACGTGGAAAAATCGAGCCGATGGCGATGCATCGCCCCCAAGTGCCACCGGTGCGCGACGGCCGGTAATCAAATCCTTACCCGACTTTGCGGGGTTCAGATTCTGTGCCGGATTGGTGATAACGAGAGCCGAGAAGTCGACGAAGGTCTGGTCGTCGCCATTGGTTAACCGTACCACACACGCCACGCCGGCGACGCTGGCGTTGAACGAAACCGTTGCAGACGTTGCCGTCGAGGCCGACACCGCTGCTACAGGATTCGTGGCGATCGGATTTCCCCCGCCGTCCACACAGCGAAGCGTCACACCCGGTGTTCGGAAGTCGCGGCCAAGGATTGTGAAAACCTGGGGATTCGCATTCGTTACCGAGCCCGGGGACAGGGTGGTGATCGTGGGTGGCGGCAAGGTGGTGATTTCAAAACCCGCCTCGGCCACGCCCACTTTTCCGTCGGGGTTTACGACGATGACATCGTACTTGCCTGCGGGTAAGCCACCCGGAACCAATGCCGTGATCTCACGGGTTGCAACCAATGCCACCGCACCCAGCGCCGTGGCTACCGTTCCAGCGCCCGGATTAACCGGGTTGAGGTAGATGCGCGGCAAGGGCTTGAACTCGTTGCCTGCAATGTTGACGGCCTGGATCGTGATGGCGGTATCGGAATCTTTCCAGCCAAATGACGGCGTCAAAGGCGGTTGTGCAAGTTGCAAGGTCTTCTGATCGGTCACCACAACAGCGTTCGGTAACTGTGCAGGACAGAACGTCGTGTCCCGCAATTCGATCGAATAGGTGCCCGGTGCGGTATCTTTCGGAATGGTGACCTGGACCTGATTCGAGCGGTTGACGACGGGGATGAAC
>JAYUPZ010000502.1:0-14050 GCA_043759805.1 Myxococcales bacterium
GTCGTTGCTGGCACATTCATGGGCAAGGTTCGCGCCATGATGGACGATCGCGGCAAACCGATGAGCATTGCAGCGCCTTCGACTCCAGTCGAAGTCCTGGGTCTCGACGGTGTTCCCGACGCGGGTGATACGTTTAACGTTGTGCTGGACGAGAAGCTCGCCAAGCAAATCGTCGACAACCGTCGACAGCAAAAGCGTGCTCGTGAGTCGGTTGCGTCAGCAGGCCGTGGCATCTCGCTCGAAAACATCCTCGACAAGATCAAGGAAGGCCAGGTCAAGGAGGTCAAGATCGTCCTCAAGGCGGACGTTCAGGGCTCGGCCGAAGCAATTTCGCAGGCTCTGGAAAAACTCACGACGGCCTCTGTTGGCGTCAAGGTTATTTCAAGCGGCGTCGGCGGCATTACCGAAAGTGACATCACGCTCGCGAAGGCTTCCTCGGCCATCGTCATCGGCTTCAACGTGCGACCAGCCGGCAAGGCTCAACCGCTAGCTGAGCAAGAAGCCGTCGACATCAAGCTCTACCAGGTCATCTACGACGCCATCGACGACGTGAAGAAGGCGATGGTTGGTTTGCTTGCACCGGTTCAGCGCGAGAAGATGCTGGGCAAGATCGAAATTCGACAAATCTTCGATTTGCCAAAGATCGGTATGATCGCAGGCGCTTACGTTACCGAAGGCAAGGTTACTCGACGTGCACGCCTTCGCCTTATTCGCGACTCGGTGGTTATCTACACCGGCAAGATCGGCTCGTTGCGTCGTTTCAAGGACGATGTTTCCGAGGTCGAAAAGGGTTACGAATGCGGTATGACCATCGAAGGGTACAAGGATCTGCGTGAAAACGACGTGATCGAAGCCTTCGAGGTCGAACAAATCGCGGCCACGATCGAATCGCTGGGCGCGCCCGCTTCTCCGTGATCGCCGATGCAAGGCGTACGAACGGAACGGATCGCCGAGGAAATACGTCTCATCGTCGGCGAGATGTTGGTGAGGCAGGAGATCAAGGACCATGCAGTTCGAGATGCCGGGCTCATCACCATTAGTCATGTGAAGGTGACCGGAGATCTACAGATCGCACGGGTGTCGTTCACGGTGTACGGAGCGGCCGAACCCAAGTTGAGAGAAGTTGAATCCGGTCTCAATCGTGCTGCCGGTTTCATCCGAGGTCGCCTGCGAAAGCGACTGAACATGAAGATCATTCCCACGGTCGAGTTCGGCATCGATCGCGTTTACGACAGCGAAGCGCGCATGGATCAAATCTTCCATTCGTTGGAACGCGAACGCGCAGCCGCCCCCGCGGTGCCGACCGAGGATCCTCCCAAAGATCCGACCGAAGATCCTCCTAAAGATCCGTCGTCTGACGAATGATCTTGGTTGTCGACAAGCCGGTCGGGCCAAGTTCGGCGCAGGTCGTGGCGATCATCAAACACGCCTTTCGAAGGCATGCGCGTGCGACGGGTCAACGGGAACCCCGTGTCGGTCACGGAGGCACGCTTGATCCGATGGCCTCGGGGGTGCTTCCCGTGCTCGTCGGAGAAGCAACCAAGGTTGCGCCGTTTCTGCTATCCGCCCGCAAGGCGTACGAGGCCACGATTCAGTTCGGTGCCAATACCGACACCCAGGACGCCGAGGGCAAGACAGTCGATTCCTTCTCGACCGAAGGCCTCACAGCAGATCGTGTTTCGGGCGCGATCGCAATGTGTCTAGGCGTGCAAACGCAAATCCCCCCGATGTACTCTGCTCTCAAGGTCCAGGGAACGCCGCTTTACGAGCGAGCACGCGCCGGTGAAGAAATTGAACGGGCGCCTCGTACGATTGAGATTTTTAACTTTGATTTGTTGGAGTATGACGCGTCGCAAGCGGCAGCAAGAGTGCGCATTGGTTGTTCAAAGGGGACCTACATTCGGACTGTCGGTTTCGATCTGGGTCGAAGGCTCGGGACAGGGGCTCACCTGACTGCCCTCAGACGAACCCAGTCGGGTCCTTTTTCGATCGTGGAGGCACTTTCTCTCGAACAAATTGAAGCCGACCTGGCGGCGGGACGAATGCCGGCGCACCGAGAATTGCTGCAAGCACTCGACGCCATCCCACACGTTGTAATCGACCCGATTACCGAGCTCAGGGTCCGTCGGGGCCAACCGGTGGTTTGGACAGAGTTGTCGGTTTCGGTTGAGGAGCTCGGCGCGGTTGCCCTGGTTTCACAGCAGAACGACCTCGTGGCCATCGTCGAACAGGCTGGTTCATTGGCCGAGGACGCCAAGATCAAGATATTGCGAGGCTTTTCACCACCAGAAACGACGCCGCAGGGCGACGATTCATCGGGTTGACGGTTGACGGAACCCTATAAATGTAGGAGATTCCGTCACCAAAAAAAAACGGAAGGTACGAAGAGAAGACATGGCACTTGCCGCAGTTAAGAAAGTCGAAGTTGTAAAGAAGCACCAGCGCGCCGCGAATGATACCGGCTCGCCGGAGGTGCAGATTGCGCTTCTATCCGAACGAATCGTTTACCTGACTGAGCACTTCCGCGTGCACGTCAAGGATCACCACTCACGCCGTGGCTTGCTGAAGATGGTTAGCCAGCGCCGTCGTTTGCTTGATTACCTCAAGAGTCAAGACGTCGAGCGTTACCGTGGTTTGATCAAGTCGCTCGGCATTCGTAAGTAACACGCATTGGGGTTGGTGGGTTCGATTGGGTGGTGGCATCCGCATTGTGCGGATGTGGCTGCCTTGGTTTGCCAACCTGTACGTAACGGCCTCGGATCGTTGTTGGTCCTTTTTCTCGCCGTTTCAAACGGCGTTGCAGCGCGTGTGAAGTGGCGGGAAAAGGGAATAACGCGTCCGGGGTCTCCCAAAAAACAAGGAGACACTGATGTTTATTCTAGAAGGCGTTGATTTCGGGGGAAAAGAGCTATCGATCGAAACCGGTCGAATGGCGAAACAGGCGGGTGGTTCGGTTGTAGTACGTTATGGCGATTCGATGGTGCTTGTCACTGCCGTCGCTGCGAAGTCGGTTCGGCCGGGCATGGACTTCATGCCACTCACGGTTGACTACTTTGAGAAGACCTCTGCTGCGGGTCGCATCCCCGGTGGTTATTTCAAGCGAGAAGGGCGCTCGACGGAGATCGAGATTCTCACGTCGCGTTTGATCGATCGTCCTTCGCGTCCCTTGTTTCCGAAGGGTTGGCGCTTCGACACCCAGGTGATCGCGACTGTGTTGTCGACCGACAAACAGAATCCAACCGACGTGTTGGCAATGACCGGCGCCTCGGCGGCCTTGCACCTTTCAGACATTCCGTGGGCTGGCCCGTACGCCGGCGTTCGCGTTGGTCGCATCGACGGCAAGTTCATCGTGAATCCGACCTTCGCGGATCGCGGTCGTTCGGAACTCGACGTGATGGTCGCTTGCAGCCGCGATGCCATCGTCATGGTGGAAGGCAGCTCTGACGAGGTCGACGAGAACTTGCTCATCGACGCATTGATGTTCGGCCACTCGGCAGCGCAGACCTTGATCGATTTGCAAGAGAAGCTCCGTGCGGCGGTTGGCAAGGAGAAGCGAATCTTTGTGCCTCCAGCGGTGGATGCCGACCTCGTCAAGACGGTTGGTGATTTCGCAAAGCCAAGAATCGAAGCCGCGATGGCCATTCGTGAGAAGCAAGAGCGTTACCATGCTCTGAACTCGATCAACGATGCGGCAGCAATAAACTTTGCCACGATCTATGTCGATCGCGCACCAGAGGTTTCAGCGGCCGTCGAGAAAGCCAAGAAGACCCACTTGCGCAACACGGTTCTCGACACCGGATTCCGCATTGACGGTCGCGGCCCCGCCGACATTCGTCCGATCACCTGCGAAGTGGGCGTTTTGCCCCGTACGCACGGATCGGCGCTGTTTACCCGCGGTGAAACCCAGGCACTCGTGACGGCGACGCTCGGAACGAAGACCGACGTGCAATTCATCGAAGGCCTCAACGGGCCCATCGAAAAGAAGTTCATGTTGCACTACAACTTCCCACCGTTCTCGACGGGTGAAACCAAGCCCATGCGTGGCCCCGCTCGCCGCGAAATCGGCCACGGCAACTTGGCCGAGCGATCCCTGGTCAATCTGCTTCCCGCGAAGGATTTTCCGTATGTGGTACGCATCGTGTCCGAAATCCTCGAATCGAATGGCAGTTCGTCGATGGCATCGGTTTGCGGTGGATCGCTTGCGATGATGGACGCGGGTGTCCCGCTGCGGGCGCCAGTGGCAGGTGTTGCCATGGGTCTCATCAAGGAGGGTGATCGCGTTGCTGTCCTGTCGGACATTCTTGGCGACGAGGATCACCTTGGCGACATGGACTTCAAGGTCACCGGAACGCAAAAGGGCGTGACCGCTGTTCAGATGGACATCAAGATCCAGGGGCTTACCCGCGAGATCTTGGAAAAAGCACTGTTGCAGGCGCGCGAAGGCCGCATCCACATCCTCGGCAAGATGGCCGAGGCACTGTCCGCACCACGCCCTGAGCTGAACCAGTATGCACCACGGATCACCACGCTCCAGGTTCGCCCCGAGCAGGTTCGCGACATCATTGGTCCAGGCGGCAAGGTTATCCGAGGCATCATCGCTCAGACCGGCGTTGCCATTGACGTGGAAGATGACGGCACAGTCAATGTTGCTTCAAGCGACGGCATCTCGGCTCAGAAGGCCATCGACATCATCCGCGGTCTCACTGCCGAGCCCGAAGTGGGTGAGTTCTATCAGGGCGTGGTTCGACGCGTCGTCGACTTCGGCGCCTTCGTCGAAATCATGCCGGGCACCGACGGCCTGGTTCACATCAGTGAGCTCGATCAGGGTCGCGTGAATCAAGTGACGGACGTTTGCAAAGAGGGCGACGAGATGCTCGTCAAGGTCATCGCGATCGACCGTCAAACCGGCAAGGTTCGCCTGTCGCGCAAAGAGGCACTTGGCAAGACACCGGACATGATTCACAACTTCCGATCGCAGGGTGAAGCGCCCGTTTCGTAACGGGTGAATCGAACCATGGTCGGCATTCCAATCCGGTTCAAGCGCCTACGTCCGGCAGCGGTACTACCCCGCTACATGACGGCAGGTGCGGCCGGAATGGATCTCGTTTGCGCCGCCGAGGAAGAACTGGTGTTGCTTCCCGGCGGACGTGCTGCGGTTCCCACGGGCTGGGCTGTGGCAATTGCCGAAGGGTACGAGGTGCAACTTCGACCCCGCTCGGGCCTTGCTTTGAAATACGGCATTGGTTTGCCCAATAGTCCCGGTACGATCGACAGCGACTACCGGGGCGAGCTTCAGGTCATTCTTGTAAATCTCGGAGCCGAGCCTTTCACGGTTCGGCCGGGCGAGCGGATCGCTCAAATGGTGTTGGCGCCTGTGACACGTGCAGATGTCGTCGAGGTGGAAAACCTGGATGAGACGGTTCGCGGCACTGGCGGCTTTGGTAGCACCGGATAAGCTAGGCCGATGAGCCATTTAGCGATTGCAGCGGCGATTGTTGGTGTGTCCGGTTATTCCGGCATGGAACTTGCGCGCATTTTATCGCGGCATCCCGGCTTTCGGCTGGCGTGGGTTTGTAGCGATCGCTGGGCGGATTCTAGACTCGGTGACAAGGTTGGCCTTGGAGGTGAATGCGCAGAGTTAACTGTGCTGACGCAAGCGGCTGCCCTGGAGCGATTCTCGGATGCGCAGGTGGTATTCCTTTGCACGCCGCCCGAGGCGTCAATTGAACTTGCGCCACGCATCCTGGCGGCGGGGGTACGCGTCGTGGATCTGTCGGGTGCCTTTCGTCTGCCAGCTGCGGCCTATCCTAAGTGGTACGGTTTCGAGCACGGCGCGCCTAGTGTGTTGACACAGGCCGTGTACAGCCTGCCCGAGGCGACCGACAATCGCGAGGCGGTGCGAGGTGCACGCCTTGTGTCGAATCCAGGTTGTTACCCCACGGTTTCGTCGCTGCCGCTCGTCCCCTTGTTGCGCTCGGGGTTGATTGCACCCGATGGGATCGTGATCGACGCGAAGAGTGGCACGACGGGAGCAGGTCGCAAGGCCACCGAGGCGATGTCGTTCTCCGAGGTCGTCAACGATTTCCGTGCATACAAAATTCTTTCGCATCAACACACGCCAGAGATCGAGAACATTCTAAAACTCGCAGGCTGCGGCGATATTCGCGTTACGTTTACAGCGCATTTGTTACCCGTCGCCCGTGGAATATTGTCGACGATCTATGCACGGTGCAAGCCCGTGCCGACGGGTGTCGATTTCAACGCACAGTTGAACGAAACGTTGCGCGCCTTCGCGACGGACAAGCCGTTTGTTCGCGTTGTCTCGCCCGAATCGGTCTCTCTCTCGACGGTCGTTGGCACGAATTGCATCGTCATGGGTGCGCGTGCCGACGTTGAACGTGGGGTCGTCGTCATCGTTGCGGCGGAAGACAACCTGGGCAAAGGTGCCGCCGGGCAGGCGGTTCAGAACGCCAACATTATGTTTGGTCTGTCGGAAACGATGGCGCTCGACGGTCTGACGAACCACGCACCGTAGCGGACTATCCGCCGCTGGGATTGTTGTTATAGGCCTCGGTGCCCACCATTCGGACGGAACGATCATCGTCATCGTCATCGTCATCTCGTCCGCTGTCTGCCGCGATGGGGTACTTCAAACGTCCTTCGTCAACACGATCACGCAGTTCCTTGCCAACCTTGAAAAACGGCAAGCGCTTCGGCTTTACATTGACCGCCGAACCCGTGCGGGGGTTGCGCCCCGAGTACGATTTGTAGTCCCGCATCTCAAAGCTGCCAAATCCGCGGATTTCGATCCGCTCCCCACGTCGCAAGGCTTCTTCCATCGCCTCGAATACGCAGTTCACCAGAGCCTCAGCGCGACCCTTCGGTAGCTTCTGCAACTCACACAGAGAATCGATAAGGTCCGATTTCGTCATGCCCAGCCTTCTTGCCGCCCGGTCCTATAAACATCGCTAAATAGCGACGTTTCTTTAGGAAAATCTGTTTGGGTGGTTAAAAGGTCGTTTGATTGAGCTGCCCCACCTCAAGCGGTGCGTGCCAAAACACTAGCGGTGCGTGCCAAAAACACTGCGCAGTGCGTCGGCGATTTCACCCAGGGTTGCTTCGGCTTTTACAGCGAGAAGAATGGGCGGCATCAGATTGCCGGTTTCCCGTGCGGCGGCGGTCAGTGCGGCCAGGGCTTCATGGGTGTTCTGGGCGTTCCGTTTTGAACGGAAGGTCGAAAGTCGCTCGCACTGTTCGCGCTCAATGGCGGGGTCCTGTCGATGCAAGGCGGGGATCCGCGCAGTGGCTTCATCCTGGAAGGCGTTCTCACCCACGATGATGCGTCGACCCTGTTCAACGGCGCGTTGATGCGCGTAAGCCCGTGCTTCGATTTCCCTCTGGGGAAAGCCCGCCTCGATCGCCCTCAACATTCCACCCATATCGTCGATGCGTGCGATGAGCGCTGCAGCGCTGGCCTCGATGGTGTCGGTGATTGCCTCCACGGCGTAAGAGCCACCAAAGGGATCTACAACATCCGCGAGGCCCGATTCGTGCGCGAGCACCTGCTGCGTTCGCAATGCCAATTGCGCGGCGTCTTCGGTGGGCAACGAAAGCGCCTCGTCGAAGCCATTGGCGTGTAACGATTGAGCGCCACCGAGAATTGCGGCCATGGCCTCAACTGTGGTCCGAACGACGTTGTTGAGCGGTTGGCTGGCGGTGAGCGTGGATCCCGCGGTTTGCGCATGAAAGCGCAACATGCACGAGCGCGGATCCTTGGCCTTGAAGCGCTCACGCATGATCTTTGCCCACAAACGGCGGGCAGCGCGAAACTTGGCGACTTCTTCGAGGAGATTCGAGTGGGCGTTGAAAAAGAACGAAAGACGCGGGGCGAAGGTGTCGACCGCAAGTCCGGCCCGTTCCGCTGCCTCCACATAGGCGATGCCATCGGCCAGCGTGAAGGCGACCTCTTGGACCGCATCGGAACCCGCCTCGCGAATGTGGTAACCGCTGATGCTGATCGTGTTCCAGCGTGGCACCTCGTCGCGACAAAACGCAAACACGTCGGAAACCAGGCGCATCGAGGGGACGGGCGGATACACGTAGGTTCCGCGGGCTATGTACTCCTTCAGGATGTCGTTCTGAATGGTCCCTGATAGCTTCTGCCGCGGAATGCCACGCTCGTCGGCGATGGCAACGTAAAGCGCAAGCAACGTGGCCGCGGTCGCGTTGATGGTCATCGATGTCGAGACCGCGTCGAGCGGCAAGCCATCGAGCAAGGTGCGCATGTCTTCCAGGTTGCAGATTGCAACACCTGTACGGCCAACTTCGCCGCGGGCGAGGGCATGATCAGAGTCGCGACCCATTTGCGTGGGTAGATCGAAGGCCACCGAAAGCCCGGTTTGGCCGGACTGCAGCAGGAACTTGTAGCGGGCGTTGGATTGGGCAGCGTTTCCGAATCCCGCGTACTGGCGCATGGTCCAAAGTCGCCCCCGATACATCGTGGGTTGAATGCCGCGGAGGTAGGGGTATTCACCCGGAAAATCGCTCACACCGGGCGGTGAAAACAGGTCGGGTAGCGGGATTTCTGCCGAGGTCTCGAAGGCGTCCTTGCGAAGGGGTCCCCGGGCAACCACTGGCGCACAAGTTTCCCGCTGCCAATCTTGCAGGTTGTCGGAACGGTGAAGTGTTTCTTTGGGTCCTGCCTTTTCGGCCATTGATGGGCATCGTACCCGTCACACCGGTCTGAATCGAGTCGGTTTTGCGAATCCTTTTGAGGTCCGTGCTAGTTTTCTCCTCATGCCCCCAGCGAATGTTCTCGCGCCGATGGGTTTCGGTTGCATCATCGTGTTGGCTGCTTCGTTGTTGGCCGCTTGCTCAGTGGGCGATGGCAGTGGCACCGCAGGCGGGCTTATCTTCATTGAGGATTGCAATGGTGAGCAATGTTCCGGTGCAAGGCACCTGGGAACCCGGGACGCACCGAAGTCGTTCCAGTTGAATCCTCGCTTCTTTGCTGGCGAGCCCATCGAGGATCTCCGGGATGGCGCCCGCCAGAACCGTTTGATCTTGCGCATGCAACACCGCGGTGGCCGTGTCGAGGAAACCAATACGCTCTACTTCGACATCGTCAATCTCTACGAGGTCGCGCGTTGCATCCGCGGCCGCATTGTGGTGGCGGCGGATGGAACGCAAACGCCCGATTATGATCCAGCGATTTGCCAACCCCCTCGCATCCGCATCGGAAATCGGGACGTAATCCGCGCACGTTTGGTTCCTGCGGAAGCATGCTGCCGGGATATGGTCGCGGTCGGGGTGTCGTGTCTGAAGGCAGGGGCGTGTGACGATTCGACGACCTGGGAATCCTGGATCGAGTTTGTCGCCTTTGGTTCCGCTGTTTCGAGCGAGGCGGATCCAACCAAACGAAGCCCCATCGGCAGGGGGTTCAAAGTCGACTTTGGCGAGCGCATTCGAGCCGAAGCATTCCGACTGACAATCGAAGATGCACGCGTCCTTGGCCGCGAAGATGCGCCGCCCACAAATCTACAAGGACAGATTGGAGGCGAGCTGATGGGTTGGTTCGACTTTGATATGGAACGTGGTCGCGCCGCTCAGACTTTCCCGTAGCGGGCATGCCGATACGCCGCTTATTTCGGCAATTGAATTTCGTACAATCCGCCGTCGTTGTTGTTGCCGCGATCGAGGACGTACATCTTGCTGCCGATCAACACCGCATCAATGGGGCGCAAGAAGCTGCGGGCAATCTGGGTAACATTAACGTTGTCGACCTTGCCGTTGCTGCGATTCCACTTGATGTGCAGCAGATCTTGACCCAGCTCGAAGTCGCCAGCGCCGCGGCCGAAGCGCAGGATAAAGGCCGAGTCCGAGAATTCGCCACACAGGGCACCCTTGCCGTCGTCAAAGGTCAGGCCCAGCGGCGAGCCGTGATCGCTGAAGGTTCCGATCGGCATCTGTGAAGAGGCTTTTTTGACCGTTCCATCGGCGGGATCGCGGTACTGATTCGCATCCGGTCCAAGGTTCAAGACGGGTTCGACAAACGTGACACCACCGGTTTTGGCTGGAAACTGGAGATCATTGTGCCACAACCCGTTGCGGGTCGCCCCGTAGCCGGTATCAAGGCGCTTGTCATTCGCGGGGTTGTAGTTGGCAAACTGCATTTGGTTGTCTTCATTGCCGAGCCGCCACGGAAAGCCGTAATGCTTGCTTGTTTCAAGCAGGTTCAGCTCTTCGTGGTAGTCGCCGTCGGGTCCGTTCTCGCCGGCCCACAGTTGACCCGTCGGTGAAAACTCCGGGTCAAAGCTGTTGCGGATGCCGCGGGCAAAGGTGTAGCCGTTGTCCGTAAGCCACTTCTCGTTGTCCATCAAGGTGATGTTGTTTCCGTTCGTGGGCAATCGGAAGATCGCGGCAGTGAGCGCCGACTCGCGCGCATTGGGCCATGCGCCACCTGCGTTTTGCACTTCACCGTGATCGGTTCGCGAGCCGGCGTTGACGTAGACGTACATGCCATCGGCGCTGACGGCGAGGCCACTCCACTCGTGATCGAAATAGGTGTTGCTGCGTCCGTAGAGGACGGTTTCGGCAATCTTGTTCCAGGTCCAGGTGGCGGCGGATGGGGTGCCGCGCCAAACCGTTGCCCGGGAATTCTTGTCAAACCCGACGGCGGCAGTTGGCATGTGCGAGACGACATAGAAACTGCCGTCCGGTCCAATCGTCATACCAAAAACTTTAGATCCTTGTGCTACGCCAATGTTCGCGGCGGCGATGACCGGAGCGGCCGTGGCAGTATCTCCGTTCAAGGTGACGCGCGAGATGCCGCCGCTTTCGGTCAAGATGTACATCTTGTTGTCGATGGGGTTGAGTTTGAGTCGAATCGCCGAGCCCGTTGGCGTGTAGAGCTTTTTGATCGACATGTCACTTCGCAATACCTGCGGATCGCCGCCGGTGCCTGTGATCTTCTGACCCACACAGGCTCGCGACATTGGTGTGCCACCCGCGCCACCCTGGGCCGGCGTGCCACCGGTCGCCTTGCCACCCGCGCCACCTGTTGTGGAGCCGCCGGTTGCTCCGCCAGTGCCAGTGCCACCCGTCGCGGAGCCGCCGGTCGCTTGGCCGCCAGCGCCGCCATCGTTCGATCCACCTGTCGCTTTGCCACCCGTCGCATTGCCACCGGTTTGACCCGAGTTACCGGCGCTGTTGCCGCCTTCGCTATCGCCACCATTGCCTGCCGTTCCACCACCGGCGCCACCCTTGCCGGATGATCCGTTTTCGGTGCAGTTGGTGGTGCTCGCCATGCAGAGCGCCATCAGCGCGAAGGAAAGGGAGGTGGTATTTGCAAAGATTCGACGTGGCGATTTGAGACTCGGCATGCGCGGATGCTATCACGGAGGCCAGTGGCTGTTCAGAGGATTTCCTTGCCGATCGATGTCTTGCTGCCCGACATCGTGGACGCCATGCGCGATACCGGTTGCGTGGTGCTGAAGGCACCACCGGGCGCCGGTAAAACCACGCGGGTACCGCGTGCATTGCTCGATGCCGGCCTTGATCGCAACGGTGAAATTCTCGTCTGCCAACCGCGGCGGCTGCCAGCCCGTATGGCTGCGATGCGAGTCGCCGAAGAACTTGGAGAACCCGTCGGCAAACGCATTGGTTATACGGTTCGATTCGAAGACGAAAGCAGCGGTGCGACGCGCGTTCGCTTCGTGACCGAAGGCATTCTGCTGCGCCGTCTCATCGAACAGCCCACCTTGCCCGGTGTTGCACTTGTCATTCTCGACGAGTTCCACGAGCGCCATCTCGATACCGATCTGGCGCTCGGCATGTTGTTTGGCTTGCGGCAGGGGGCTCGGCCGGATCTCGGTCTTTGCGTGATGTCGGCAACCCTTGAGCCCGAGCCGATCGCGGCGTACCTCGGTGATGTGCCCATCTTGCGAAGTGAAGGCCGCACCTTCCCGGTCGAGGTTTCGTATCACGAAGACACGGACCGTCGAACCCTGGAGCAGCAGGTAGCGGGCGCGGTTCGGCGTGTGTTGCAATCCGCACCGACCGGGGATGTGTTGGTATTCCTGCCTGGCGCGTCCGAGATCCGCCGCGCTGCCGAAGCCATCGAGGGCCTGGCACGTGAACAGAATTTACTGTTGCTGCCGTTGCACGGGGATCTGCCGCTTGCCGAACAGGGGCGAGTGGTTGCGCCTTCGCGGCAACGCAAGGTGGTGTTGTCGACCAATGTTGCTGAAACCTCAGTAACCATTGATGGCGTGATTGCCGTCGTCGACACGGGCCTTGCACGGACTGCGGTTCACTCGCCGTGGACCGGATTGCCGACCTTGAAGATTGCGAAGATTAGCCAGGCGTCTGCGGAGCAGCGGGCCGGACGTGCCGGTCGTACGCGACCCGGTGTTGCGCTTCGTTTGTTTTCACGCCACGACCATGGCTTGCGTCCGGGCTACGACTTGCCCGAGGTGGCACGTCTCGATCTCGCCGGGACCGTTTTGACCCTCGCTTCTATGGGGGTGTCCAAACCCACCGACTGGCGTTGGTTCGAATCACCGCCGGACGCGGCCATGGTCGCTGCGACTCAACTGTTGCGCCGTTTGAACGCGACCGATGACGGCGGCAAGATTACCGAAACCGGGCGCGCGATGCTGCGCTTCCCTGTGCATCCCCGCCTCGCGCGAATGTTGTGCGAGGGCGTGCGACGGGGCGTGACCGAATCCGCCTCGGTTCTCGCTGCGATGCTTTCCGAGCGCGATATTCGAAAAAGCGCCCGGGTAAGTTTTTCGGCTGGCGTTCGTGTTGCGGATGGTGCGGATGCGCTGGAGGTGCTGGATCGCTATCAGCAGGTGTCGGACGCGCGCTTTTCTCCTGACAAGATGCGTGGCCTGGATCTCGAACCTCGAGCGGTTGATGCGGTCCGACGTGCGGCTAGACAGTTTTCGGATCGGGCTGCACGCGCATCGGTGCCGGCGCCCCGCAGTGCGACGGCGCGTGACGAGGCGCTGGGCCTGTGCGCCCTTGCAGGCTTTCCAGATCGGGTGGCGCGGCGCCGCGCGGGCAAAACCGCCATCGACGCGAGTGCCGAAGTCGTGCTGTGTGGCGGGGGTTCGGCGCGCATTGGTAGCACGCCGTCGGAGGATCTTCTGGTTGCGCTTGATGTCCATGAAATGCAGGGAGGTATGGGTCGCAATGTTGCCGAGGTGCGCCTCGCGGTTGCCATTGCGCCCGATCACCTTCTGGATCTTTGTTCCGATGGCGTGGTCGAAGAGAACACCCTGCAGTGGAATACGGCCAGCCTTCGCGTTGAGCGCGTCGAAAGGTTGCGATATGGTCTGGTGATTCTCGATGAGACCCGGCGTCCTTCCGAGGTGTCTCCCGAAACGGGAGCCGTCTTGTTTGAAGCGGTAAGGGGTAAGGCCACGGCGCCCGTGGGAGAAGAGGGCGATCCCCTGTTGAGTCTACAGGCTCGTTTAAAGGTTTTGTCTGCGGCTTTTGCCGAGGAATCCTTGCCGACGCTGGACGGCAACGCCGTCGAGGTGATGTTGCGCGAAGCCTGTTCGCAGTGCACGAGTGTTGCCGAATTGAATGAAGTGGGGCCTCTCGTCTTGTGGCTGGGTGGACAGCCGCCTCGCGTGCGACAGTTGCTTGAACGGGAGGCACCGGAGCGTATCTCTTTGCCGGGTGGACGTACGGTGCGGGTACACTACGAAAACGACGAGCGCCCCCCGTGGATCGAGGCGCGGTTGCAGGATTTTTTTGGTCTGAAGGCCGGGCCCGCGATCTGTGGCGGACGCGTTCCGCTTGTGTTGCATTTGCTGGCGCCCAACATGCGCGCCGTGCAGGTGACCCGTGATCTGGCGGGGTTCTGGAAACAACACTATCCCCCGATACGAAAAGAGCTTGGCCGTCGCTACCCGCGGCATTCGTGGCCTGAAGACGGTGCAACAGCTGTTCCGCCACCCCCGAAACCGCCCCATGTGCGGCATCCAAAACGTTGACCGGATGCTACGCTTGCACCCATGACGATCGAAGCCGGAAAGAA
>JAYUPZ010000503.1:0-3100 GCA_043759805.1 Myxococcales bacterium
TGGTAGTAGATCGGTGGATACGGCATCACAATATTTCGACCCGTCTTGAAGGCGAAGTTTGAGCCACCCGCGATCCACATCGGGAACCGGTGTGACTGATGGGCGCCATTGCCTGACTTGAGATCGGTGGACGTCGTGGTGTCTGATCCGAACAGAATCAGCGTGTTGTCCAGCAACGTGCCCGTGCCCTCTTGGACGCTGGATAGTTGATTGAATAAATAGGCCCAGTGACCCGCCCACCACGAATCCCATTTTTTGTGGTCCGCAAAGACGACGGGCCCCGGACTGTCGCCAGTTGCATGCGTCGTTGCGTGTTGGTTGGCAAAGCCCGCCACATCAACACCACCGTCAGCCCCACCGATTTGCAGGGTCGCGACGTTCGAGAGATTGCATGAAAAGGATGCCTTGATGAGGTCTATTCGGGCTCTGATTTCAGTTGACGGATCGCCCTGGACTGGGCTTGCAGGTTTCGTACATCCTGCGCTTTGCACACCGAGGTCAAGCGCCTTGATTCGCCCTTCAAGTTCTGAAATCCCGCTCAAGTGCGCCTCGCACATGCGCTTCTCCTCGGTACCAACGCGAGCACAAATCGCCTTAAATTCTGCGCGGGTGTTGTCTATGATCCTTTGTTTCTGTGCTTTTGCGCGAAGAAATGCGCTGTTATCCACCATGCCGCCTGGCTGAGTCTGAAGCTGAGCGAACAGGGTATCCCACGCCAACTTGGCGGTGCGCATGGGTTTAACCGGTGTTCGCGGCGCCGCGAAAAATGCGGATCCGTGACCACCACCACCACTAAAGGCCGAAAGATCAATCGATTTGTACGGCGTGGGTTTTAATCGGTAAACGTGTTCCGCAACGACTTGATCAACGGAAGCCGACATCGCGTATTCACCTGCATCGTCAAGCTTTGAGCCTGTGAAGACCCCGTTGATACCGCTGCCATGTTCGTTGTCCCGAATTTGTTTTCGGGTTTCAAAATCGACCCATTGCGGCCGGTCCGCCTTCATTACACCGTTGAGATAGAGCAACTTCGACTTGTAGGGCTCGAGTACCTTTTGCGTTTCACCCAAGTCGAAATCTTCGCCTTCACCCTTGGGCCAAAATGCGTTCTCAAGGTATCCCATGGGATGAAAAACAACGAGCAGCCGTCGAGGCGTTGATCCTTGAGCAAACGCAGCATGCGGTGTCAACCGCATCAGCGACTCTGCCGCCGCAGCGCCGACGATCGACTGGAAAAGGCTTCTTCGCGATATCGTGTTTTTCATGGCTGAACTCCTCTGCGAAATCGAAACGCATCACTTGTTACAAACCGCAGCACGGCTGTGGGCAAATCGCCGTCTCCCTCAGCCATGGCGCTCACGAACGCACGTGTTGCACAGGTATCGGCAGCCGAGGGTTCCCGGCCCTGGGCAAAACGAAACCACTGGGTCGAAAGACAATTGCGGGTTTGTTTGCTTTCCGCGAGTTTGTTGGCGAGCCCTGCGGCGTTCTGGAACCGACCGTCAACGTCGGTGTCGCCGAGAATTTCGCCAGACGAATCGATGATCTCGCCCTTGGGGTAGCGTTCACGATACCTTCCAATTGAATCGTAGTTTTCTAGTCCAAAGCCAATCGGATCCATCAAGGAATGGCAACCCACACAAGTCGGATTTTCTCTATGTTCTTCGAGAAGCGTTCGCTGAGGGGTCGTGGCCGCATCAGACGGTGTGACAAACATCAAATTTTCGGGCGGCGGAGGCAATTCGTCACACATCAACGAAACTCTAACCAACTTTCCGCGCTGAACCGCGCCGTAGGGCGTCGGCGTGGGTGGCTCGGCCGCCATCAGTGCGGGAGAGGTCAACAGTCCAGCGCGCCTTCCAACTGCCAAATCCAAACGTCCGTCGCTCAGCGCCGATGCCGCAACGTTGTAAGTTTTGAGCAGGGGGCCCGTGGGAAACGCACGTGATGCCGTGAACAATGTCTTGACGGACGCCTCTCCATGCTCCAGCGCGTCGGAAACAAACGCACGTACTTCTGCCAGCATGGCCTGTCGCATCGGCGCATCAAACTCTGGCACCCCACTTTTCTGAACAAGCTCGGAGTTAGTGACCTTGTTGATATGCAAGAGCTGAATAAAAAAGTCGCCGAGTGCCGACGCAAAGCGGGGATCGGCCATTAGCCGCCGCGACTCACTTTCTATCCCCTCGACGCCGTCAAGACGTCCGTCTGCGGCCGACGCCAGAAGACCGGCATCCGGCGTCGTATTCCACAGCAAATACGAAATTCGACTGGCGACTTCGCGTGCGCTCAACCGCGATACATCACCGTCCGATTTGGTCCCAAATTCTGCGAGATAGAGAAAGCTCGGCGACTGCAAAACGACCTGTAGCACCATCGCAATTCCCTGCGTAGAGCTCTCCGTTTTTCCGAGGTTATACGTCTCGAGCAAACCGTCGTACTCCGCCGTTGAAAGATCGCGACGATAGGCGCGTGATCCGAAGTCCCGAATGAATTTCTGGGCACAGGCGTCGGTAACCGAAGCACATCCGAGCAGTTTCGGCAGATTTTGCGTCACGCTTCGCGCAATACCTTCGGCCGCGACGCTATACGCGTTTACGTCTTTGCTTTGCGGGGGCTGTGTATTCGTGGCGAACGATCCCGTCGTTGAATCGTCAAGGAAGGAAGACGTATCGGGTTCGATGCCGAGAAGATCTTTCACCGTATTTCGGTACTGACGCTGCGTCAGGCGCCTCCAGGTTCCAAAACCCACGTCGATCGCGGGAGCCACGCAGACAGGATCCTCGTTGCCAAGAACAACTGGGTCCGTGTCGTTGATGTCGGACGTTGTAGCCGTCGAACCGCCGAGTCCACCGCCCGCGCTGCCACCTTGATTCGGGCCGTCCCTCCCCGCATTTCGCGCCGAGCTGGCACCGATTCCCCCGGTACAACCGACCGTCAAGCAACCCACCAGCAACCACGATACGTGTGAATGTACTTTCATGTCCGAACTCCTTGGGAAGGTTCACGATAGCCAGCTGTTCGTTCGGTGCGCATGAGTACAAAGTCCCGGCTCAGCCTTTGAATGCGCATTTCATCGTTGTTTTGGATTCACTGGTTC
>JAYUPZ010000504.1:0-6519 GCA_043759805.1 Myxococcales bacterium
CCTTCGATTTTTGGCTGCATGGCGGGCATCTTGGCACGGTTACGGTGTAAGCAACACCCCCCGGGTGAAGACGCGCTCGCCAAAACAGGGTGGGCGTGCGAACATATCATAACTGGATATGTCCACCGAATCGCCATTACCCGACTCCGCCCGCGTCCGATTTGCAGCCCGTTACTTGTTGCTGGTAGCGGGTCTTGGGGGCCTGCTCTATGGCATCGACGTTGGCATCATAGCCGGCGCCCTGCCTTACCTGGAGTCGACGGCCAGCGCTGCCTGGAAACTGAATTCACAGCAACTGTCCTTTATTGTTGCGGCGGTCTTGCTCGGCAGTGTGTTGAGTTCACTTTTCGCGGGCGCACTCGCGGATTGGTTTGGCCGCAAGCCGATCATGATTGCAAGCGGTGTGCTGTTTGTACTCAGCATCCCCATCATCGCTCTGGCCGAGGGCTACACGCCGCTCTTGCTTGGGCGTCTCTTGCAAGGCGTAAGTGGCGGTCTCGTCGGCGTGGTGGTGCCGCTTTATCTTGCCGAGTGTCTGGGCGCGCACAACCGGGGCAAGGGCACCGGCATCTTTCAACTCTTGTTGACGATTGGCCTCGTGTTGGCCGCACTCATTGGACTTTATCAGGCGAACAGCGTCGACCTGGCAACGGAGACCGCACGTTCGTTGCCGGATGAGGCGTCGCGTGCTGCGTTTGTTTTTGCCGCGCGCGACACCGCCTGGCGACAGATCTTCTGGATGTCTATCGCACCGGGAATTGCATTTTCCCTGGGCGCGCTTTTGCTGACCGAATCACCACGCTGGCTGCTGAGCCGTGGACGCCTCGACGAGGCACTCGCCGCTTTGAAGAAGACGCGCAACGACGCCTCGGCCGAAGCGGAGTTCCTCAGCATGCGCGAAGGTTTTGATGCGGCCGCGAAAAAAAGCGCCGGCAGCACCGATCCCATTTGGCAACGGAAGTACATCATTCCGTTTCTGCTTGCCTGCGTGATTCTTGCCTGCAATCAGGCGACGGGCATCAATTCGATCCTAGCCTATGTGGTCAACATCTTGAATCAAGGTGGATTGCCGGGATCGGTCGCAAACTGGGGCGATGTGCTCATCAAGGTGGTCAATGCGTTGATGACCATTGCAGCAGTGGCGCTGGTCGATCGCAAGGGACGCAAATTCCTGCTGATGCTGGGCAGCGGCGGCATCATGGTCAGCCTGGTCGCGGCCGGCCTGTTGTTTTTGGGTGCAGAAAACAAGCGCGCGGATGTGACCGAAAAAGCATCCGCAAACGTCCGTGGTGAAACATTGTCGCTGGTCTTCGATGCCGACACGCGAAAAGCCCTGATTCCCAGAGCCTTTGCGGATGCGCCCACGCAGTTGACCGTGGTCGCGGGCTACGGCCCTTTCGTCGACGTACAAACCCGACGCAGCGATGACGTGGACCTTCGGCCTGTTGTTGTTTCCCGGGAACAGGTGGTGCGTCCTGACAGTGTGATCGGAAAATTCTTCCGCGCACTGCATCTGAATCCCTTTGCGGATCCAAAAGACGGGGCCACCGCGCCCCTTCACATCGACAAGATTTTGGTGGGGCCGGTACCAAGTGCAACACAGGGCTGGTTGCTGGCGGCCTGCATCTTTACATTTGTTGCATTCTTCGCCATCGGCCCGGGTGTCTGCGTGTGGTTGGCCCTCTCCGAACTCATGCCCACGCGCATTCGTTCCAATGGCATGAGCATTGCGCTCCTCATCAATCAGTTTGTATCGACAGTCATTGCGGCGGTGTTCTTGCCCACGGTCGGTCAATACGGTTACGCAGCCATGTTCTTTTTCTGGGCGGGGGCGACCTTGCTGTATTTTCTGACGGCTGCCTTCTTGCTGCCCGAAACCAAGGGAAAAACCCTTGAGGAGATCGAGGCGCACTTTGCTGGCAAACGTCGGGCGTAGGTGCAGACCTCGTGTGACGCTTAACGCAATCAAGCCGATCACATTGCGCGGTCGACAATAAGCGAATAAGAAGTCGGCATGTACCGTGCCTTGATTGTAAGTGCGTCCCTTTCCGCGTCTATTTGTCTGGTTTCTTGTGGCTCGGAGAGCGATACCAGCAATGCGCTCGACGCGACCCTGCCAATCGTTGGACAGGACAACCTGGATGGGGCTGCGGTTGACTCGGCACCCGTCACGACTGGGCAACTCGATGCATCCATCGTGAACCAACCGGTCGACGCCCCTGTTTTGGTCGACGCCATGGCACCGACGGTCGATGCGATGGGATCAGCCGACGCAGGGCCGGTGACCCTCACCTCGGGGTGGACCTTGTTTTCGTGGGATCCCACGGGCGACAATATCAAGGTTAAGCCGTCCTACGTTTTTGAGTCCAACGGTCTGGTGGCGATCCAAAAAGCCAACGGCCTGCCATCGTCTTACGTCAGCGACCAGATCTTCGAGAACGCGATTATTCGCGGGCGATTCAGCGTGACCGACAACTTGGACGACGACTACATCGGCTTCGTATTCGGCTGGCAAGACGCGCAGCACTTCTACCTTTTGCGCTGGAAGCAGGCCGCACAAACGTATTGCGGTTCTCTCGCCGAACGAGGCGCCATGCTTGCAGTTGTCTCGTCGGACACGCCGCTCGACCAGTGTGCTGATTTTTGGGCGTCCGCCGGCACGGCGCGCGTCAAGTCGCTGGTGGCGCCGGTGCAAAACCCAACCGGGTGGGTGGACAAGAAAGTCTACGAATTCGAGCTTAACCACAAGCCGGGTTCCATCGCGATCGACATCCGCGATGTCGTCCTCAACACCTCGGTGGCGACCATTCGCTCAACCGATGCCACCTATACCAAAGGCCGCTTCGGTTTTTTACAATCACTCGCAGTCCGGCGTCCGCTACGAATTCTTCAGCATCGATTCAATGCTGTGATTCATGACGTTGCAACGACCAAACTTGAGGCCAGCATAGACAGGATTACGGGGAGCCAGAGGTTGCGTTCGCGTTTGCTTGGTGTGGCTGCGTTCGCGATGCTCCCGAGCGCACAGTAGCCAACCACGACCCATGCCAGTGGGCGCGCAAGGGGCTGAAAAAGTGCGTTCTCAAAACCAGCTCGCGCAAGGATCACGGCGCTTGAGACCGCCAGGATAACCAGCGAGAGCAACGGAATAAGTCGGACTCTCGGGGGAAGACGGCCTCTCCAACGGCCGCCGAGTGTGAATTCTCCCCAGGGCGCACCCAGTGCGAGTGCGATCTGAAAGGCGCCAACACCAGCGGAGGCCAATACGAAAAGTAGTGCGGCGTATTTTGACATTGCTTGAAAGTGCTACGGTAGGTCGGGTTCGCTGCGGAGCTTGGTTCGTCGACACCGTTATACTACACGTTCCATGCTCTTGGTCATCCGTACGACGGGTAAACTCAACGGCCACCTCGCAGCACCAAGAATTGAAGTTGTCGAACTCATGACCATTGATCCCGTATCACGTGTCACCCGGACGTGAGGAACGACAGCACATAGCCGTTGATGTCACGTATACCAAACTGGCGGCCCCAAGGTCGATCAGTCGGTTCCTCTACAATTTCCACACCGCGTGATTTGAACTCTTGGAAGAGCTCATCCATGCCTTCTCCGATGTGCATGTAGATGCTGCTGGTTTTTTGCGCGAGAAGAGAGGGATCGGCTTTTTGAAAGCGGATACGCGCTGCACTCGCGTGCTCCCGATCGCCAGATGACACGCGGGCGTGCGTGGGTGGAGTTCCCCAGTCAAAATCCAGGTGGAATCCGAGGACATTGCAGTAGAAGTCCACAGTCTTCGTCACGTCCTCCACCATCAGCACTGCTTGCGCCCCGTGCAGCTGATGGCGGTCGGTTGCATCGGTCGCGTTCACCAACTTCTGCACTGGGCGTGGGGGGCGCGACACGAGGGTCCCGCCGCAGTTCGGGCAGACGCCGCGGAGAACATCCATCGCGCATGTTTCACAGAATGTGCACTCGAATGAGCATATGCGAGCGCCGCCGGCTTCAGGGCGAAGATCCCGGTTGCAACACTCGCAGTTTGGTCTCATCTCAAGCATCGTGTGCTCTCCATCGAATTGTGTTCTTGTGTTTAACGTTTTACGGTTCAGCTGTGGGGTAAAGCGAAGTTGCTCTCGTCTGGCCGAACTGTGCGCGCGGAAGGTGCCATTCGTTGATTGCGGACACCGAAGGCAACCATTCGATGCGACAGCATTTTAGCCTGTCTTCTCGCTTGCGGTAATTAGATCCTTGACCATGCGCGCGTTCGACAGACTGACGCCGCTTACAACAACCGTCTTGTGCTCAAGAACATGGAAGCCGAAGGATTCGAAAAAGCGCTCCGCGGTCCGACTGACATTGGAGAAGAGACACATGAGTTTTTGTTCCTGTGCGCGGGTATGTATGTGGTCCATAAGTACCCGGCCCACGCCGCGCCGGGCGTGTGTCCCAGCAACATAGAAGTGGTCAATGTAGCCATTTATCTGTAGATCGGCATAACCGACGATTTGCCCGTTATTCTCGACTACGAATGGTCGCATGATGCGCATTCGAGCTGTCCATTTCTCCATGTCGGGACGGTGCGGCGCCCATACGTCTAACTGCGCAGGCGTGTAGTCGCTCGCAGCAATCGTGTGGATGGCAGAGTAGAAGACGCCCTGCAACGCTGGC
This sequence comes from Myxococcales bacterium, assembly GCA_043759805.1. Taxonomy (GTDB): domain Bacteria; phylum Myxococcota_A; class Polyangia; order Fen-1088; family Fen-1088; genus JAWXBF01. Next base: position 4,666 of record JAYUPZ010000504.1, read on the forward strand.
TCGTCACCGATGATGAAGTCTCGTACCTTCATGAAGGTCTAGATCGTTCAGCGGTGCCCACGTCTTGTCGCTTGCTTCGTAGCACAGACACCGCAATGGCGAACCCGATCAGAATAAGCGCTATGCCTGATGCAAGAAATCCCATATCCCAAATGATTTGATTGCGACCGGGATGCACGTGATGTAGCCCGAAAATCTGATGATTGATGACGCCCTCCACCAAGTTGAAAAGGCCCCATCCCCCTATTGCGCCTCCGATGATAGCCCGGGCCCGCACGTTCGGCGCCGCGTGGGGTAACTCCCGCACGACGATTGCGATGGCAACAACCGTGGCTGCCCATGAAAAGAGGTGAAAGATTCCATCCCAAAACATGTTGACCTTGCTTGATACCAGGGTGACGGGCTCGACGACACTTGAGATCATTGCGTGCCACTGCAGTATTTGATGCAGGGCAATTCCATCCAAAAACGCCCCGAGTCCGCTACCCAATAGCATCGCGCCGCCAAACAACAGCCGTGAACGGCGCGCGAGTCGAGCGCTGAGCACGATCAGGGCCGCTACAACGAAGAATGCAAAGGTCAAAATTCCCAACGTCGAACCGGGACTATTTGCTACCACCTCGGACCATACATTCCGGCTCGTAACGCAATCCGGACATGCGTTGGCCTCAGCAGCGGCCAGAAGCGCCAGTATCTGGCAGCCAACAAACACCAGACTCTTGCTCCGTGGGCTTCTACATTTCCGCATGGTGGCGATCGATGCATGGTCCATGCCAGGGGCGTACTGCGTAGGCCCCGAGATCGCTGTCGATCAATTGGTGGAGCGCGTGTTCGCAATGAAGTAGTCTCGGCGGAATCGCGGAGGGCTTTCGGATAAGCGAATCCGCCGTACGCTTGTCAAAAAGCTCGAGTAAAACACCGAACGAGCGGCTCATTAATTCACACCTTGCTATTCTCGGAGAGGCGTCGAACGTAGCCTGCTACTACAACGAATCCCAGTAGGGCTGTCACAGAAATTTTTGCGCCGAGAACCTTTGGTTCTGCATCGTTTCCGAAATGTAGAAAACTGTATTGAGGCCACACGCCTGCCAGATCAGTTGCAATTGTAAAACCTACACTTAATGCGAACTGAAAATGCGGGATTTCTAGTTGTACAACGGTCCATTGCCATAGTTGAGATTTCCGTCGGTGAGACACCGATGCATGGCATCCCAGGATTTGTCCGATTCGGCGAGATTGTCGGCGTCCCAGGTTCCCTCGATTTCCCCAATGAGCTCAATGACCTTCTCGTCGTCGGCGGCGAGAAATTGATCTACCTGGTCACTCGTAATTGCGAAATGCACGCCTCTACATGCCATGAAACTTTTTCCTTCCAGTCAGGCGAACGTTGAATGCTTCGCCTGCAAGGAGCGAGCGTAAGCGAGAGGCTCGTCCATCTGCAACAGCAGGTTATTCCGCGCCTGCGCGTAGCAGTTTGTATTCCTCACGGACGCAATTGCAGTTCGCTGCAACCGGTTGTTAGACGCCTTCGTGCTCTGGCCGCTGGAGGACAACATGGGTCGCTTTCTCCGACGCAACGGACTGAACGCATTCGTATCCCAGGGCGCGCATGTCAATGCCCTCAAACACCCCACGAAGATATTGCTGGATGGTGTTAGGTCCGCCGCCAATACGCACGTCGTATCTCAGGCGTCAGATCCTTCGCCCGCCGCAAGTAATCCCTGAAACTGACAATCGCGTGCTCTGCGTCGCCCATCGCTTGATAGCAGCGTCCTACGTTTCGCAGATATGTCAGGTGCAGCATTTCAGCGTACAACTTGCCGTACAAATTCAGAGCCTCCGGATACTTACCCG
>JAYUPZ010000505.1:0-6517 GCA_043759805.1 Myxococcales bacterium
GAGGCGGGTTGCCTGCGCCCATGCGAACAGGATATCGGCGCGTCCTTGCAGCGCATAGGCCTCAGCAAAGGCAACGATCGCCTCGGCAAATCGATGCTCAGCGTAAGCCGCGAGGCCTTTATCGTAATGTTGTTGGGCCTCTGAATCGGCCGGCACACTGGCGGGCACGGGCACGGCGCCTTCTTGTGCTTGTACCGCCGAGAGCGACACGAAGAAGGCCAGTAGAAGAGCAGCAAACGATCGCAAGACGGCGAACATCTTACGGCGGAATCGGCGAATCCGGATCCCAGACCTTTGTTGCCGTCGCTGGTGCGGTGCGAACGGGCTGCGGCGAAGCTGCGGGTGCTGGAATCACCTGCGGTGCCTCGGGCGTTGCGCGCGGGTTCAATTTTACTTTTCGAGGGGCCGGAACCGATCGATCGCGAACGCTCGGCAATGCATTTTCGATTTGCGGAGCAGTTGACGTGACCGGCGCAGAAGTGGGACGCGGCGCTTTTGATTCCACGGGTGGTGCGGGTCGCGTGCCCCAGCCTGCCGTGGCTGCCACCAGCGCCGTTGCCAAGACAAGGCCGACGAGGCCGAGCCCCAGACCAAGTTTCACGCTGCGCCGGCGTCGGCGAATCGAGGACGATCGGGTCCGTGCGTCGGGAGGCATTGTCAACGGCGTCGGAGCGCCGGGCAGGGCCGCGGTCAACGTCCGATCGACAGCGGCGCGCCCAACCGCCACGTCGCGCGTCGCGCCCGACAATCCCGTATCGATTGCTGCCCCTGGCACTGCCAAGTCTGCCAACTCGACCACCCGCAAGGCGAGCGCGTCATACGAAAGCGCCCATCCCGCGGAGGCAGCAAGCTTCCGAATTTCACTCGCAAACAGACTTGCATCGGTCACACGCGCTTCCGGATCGTTGGCGAGCGCGTGCATGACCAGCTTCTCGAGACGCGGATCGTAAGCGGGCAATCGAGTGGAGGGCAAAACCACCCGCCCGGCGACAATGGCGCCGATCACGTCGTAGTCGCTTTCGCCTTCAAAAGGCCGTTGCCCCGTGGTCAATTCGTACAACAACACCCCGAGCGCGAACACGTCGCTGCGCCGATCGAGGGGTGCAGAGCGGCATTGTTCGGGGGACATGTAGTGAACTTTGCCCTTCAAGGTCCCGTGACGCGTTTCACTTCGCTGCGCGGTCCATTTCGCAACACCGAAGTCGATGAGCTTCACCCGTCCGTCCCGCGCAACGATCACATTGGAAGGCGAGACGTCGCGGTGAACGATGCCAAGGTTGCGACCGGCTTCGTCGCCTAGTGAATGCGCATGTGCCAGGCCTTCGGCCACCGCCACAACCACGGCAACTGCCTCACCGACTGGCAAGGGACCGGGTGTTGCGCGCAGAAGATCGCGGAGATCAACCCCGTCGACGAATTCAAGCGCAATGAAGATCTCATCACCCTGTTGCCCAATGTCGTACACTTCGGCGATGTTCGGGTGGTGAAGGCGCGCCAACAGGCGAGCCTCGTCGACAAACATCGTGATGAGATCGTGCTCGCGGGTGTGCTGCGGAAGCAAGCGTTTGACGACGACCTGTTTCTCAAATCCCGACAGACCCTCGGCCACCGCCAGATACACCTCGGCCATTCCCCCCACGGCAAGTTGCCGTTCGAGGCGATACTTGCCAAGACGTCGGGGTACACCAGCCATTGGAAACCATTGTGCCACGTTGCATTGGGGACTGCCCAGTACCCATCGCCGTGGCGTCACTCGCCAGCAGTTGCGTCACTCGTCGATCCAACGCACCTACATTCCACCACAGTCGAGCAAGGTAAGTCGCGATTTTTATTTAGAGTGGAAAATATTCCCTGGTCCCGAATCGTTGGACAGGTTCTTGCTACAGATAGGAAATATGAAAATGCGTAACGCAGCAATCTTGGCAGCCGGAGCCATCGGGGTCGGATTCGGTGGGATGAGCCTGTCGGGTTGTGACTCGGGCAAAAAGGTCCTCGTGAATAACCCCGATATCCCACAGGATGTCGACGCCATCATCTTCTTGCAGCGCACCGCGCGGGAGGATACGGGCAACGTGTTTGAGTACAACGGCTACGTCGCGGGCGCGCACCTGATGAAGTTGTCGCCCCCAGCCGCCGACGGAACGCTGACTGAGATCACGATCGATCCAAAATTCAAGAACTCGGACATCATGGCCTGGGACCTGTCTTTCGACGCCCGCACCGTGGTTTTCTCCGCACGACTTGCGACCGAGAAGAACTACCATCTATTCGCCGTCGGCACTGACGGCCAAAACGCACGACAGTTGACCAACGGTCCTTACGACTACGTGTTCCCCGTGATTCTGCCCGGACAGCGCATTCTATTCACCACGAACAAGGTGGTCGAAGAAGGTGCCAAGCAGTTCCGCGACGAGTACGAACGTGCCACGACCTCGCAGGTGGGTACGATCGGCATGGATGGCAAGAACGAGCAGCTTGGACCACGAAACGTTTCGCACCGCGTGTCGCCCGCACTCATGCCTGATGGCAACATTGTCTATACAGAATGGCGCCACCTTGGCGGCATCAACGATGGTCATCTGCGCAAGATGAATACTGACATGACCGGCATGCGCGAGGCCTTCGGCGGTGAGGGCAACGGCATCACCAACAGTTACCTCAAGGCGCGTTTCGTCGACAGCTACACCACGGCGAGCGGCAAGACGACGCAACAACTGGTGGCGGTGGCGACTTCACGCGATCGCACCTTGCAGTCGGGCAAGTTGGTGCTCATCTCGCTCGGCGACGATGAAGCCAGCTCCAAGGTTGAGGATTTGACCCCACAAGTTCCCGGTGGTCGCGGTCCCTCACAATTCGGCGTGGGTCGTTACTACGATGCAGAACCCCTCGGCGATCCGGCCAATCGCCGCTTCCTCGTTTCGTGGGCCGATGGTCCCGTCAATAGCGAAGTTCTCGCCGAGGCGAAGGCCAAAGCCGAGTTTGGTCTCTATGTCTATGACGCCAAGACACAGACCCGTCGTCCTCTGTACGATACCAAGGGTATGTGGGATGTGATGGCCCGACCGGTTCGCATCCGCCCGGAACCGCCGATGACGCAGAGCCCGATTACCGGTGGACAGAGTTTCACCCTCGGCGCGCTCAACGTCTACGCGTCGAGCACCAACAGCAAGGAACTTGTGGCAGGCGAGGCCTTCAAGGTTCGCCTCATCGAAGGCTTTTCGTCTGAAGAAGGCTTTCCGCAAATGTTCGGTTTGACCGAGTTTGACGGCGAGTCGAACCTGGGTGAGGTCGACATTCTTGCCGACAATTCATTTGCAGCCCACGTCCCGGCAAACGTACCCGTGACCCAACAGGTGATTGATCGCTTCGCCATGTCGATGGTGAGTGAGCAGGTGTGGATCAGCGGTCGTGCCGGTGAACAGCGCGTGTGTGGCGGTTGCCACGAGAGTCGCTCGAAAAACACGCTCATCCCGGCCGGCCTGAACGAGGCCATCGTGCGCGGTGCAACCAACCTCGATAAACCCAGGGCCGAGCGCATTACGCCCACGGGCGGATACACATACGGTTCCGTGCGCGGCGTACCCTGGGACCTGGCATTGCAGCCCATCTTCGATGCCAAGTGCATCAGCTGTCACGAGGGTACGCCCGGTGTGAACGGCAACAAGACCTACACCATCACCGATATGACGCTCGGAACGGCTCAAACCGTGACCTTCGACCTGCGTGCCGCAAAGACACCGATCGTTGTTGGCGAGATGAGTGCTGGCTATGACTACCCCGCGTCCTACATTTCGATGTTGGGTCTCGGCGAAGAGCTCGGCGAAAACATGTACACCATCACCGGTAGCTACTTTAAGTACGTCGAGCCTGGATCGGCTCGCGGATCTGAGGCGATTCAAAAGCTGAACCCGCCGCAACGGTTCCCGGTAATCGACCTTGCGAAACGCGCTTTCCCTCGTGCAACACACCCCGCCGACGTTGGCGGTCAAGAACTCACCCCGGACGAGTACTACCTCATGATCTTGAACTTCGACATGGGCGGTCAGTTCTACTTCCGCGAGAACAACCCCGGAAATGGGAGCTACTAAAATGACCATCGTATCCAAGACCCTGGTGTTCCTTTCGGCAAGCATCGCGAGCCTCTCCCTGTTCGCGCCAACCGCGCAGGCAGGACGCGGTTCGAGCCCGGCCGCCATCGAAAGCGCCATCCGATCGGGATCGGTCGACGCCATCCAGAGTGAGCTCGAACGAGCCGAGGTGTTGGTATGCAGCGCCTGCAGCAAGCTGGTGTTGCCATTGATCGACCATGACGATGCAAAGGTACGACAGGTGGCTGCCTGGTGGCTCGTTCGACGGGGTGCGCGTTCTGCACTCTTTGTCGAGATGGCCGAACGCCTTGGCCAACCCGACTCGAAACTCGCTCGCAATGCTGCCGACGTCTTGGGTGAGATGCGCATGTTGAAGGCGATTCCTTCGCTTGGTGCTGCGCTTAACAACCCGGCGTTCGACGGCGAGGCACGCGCATCAATGGCCAGGGCCCTTGGGCAAATTGGCCACATGGGTGGACTCACGGCGCTTCGTCAGGCCATGACGACCGACAGGGGCGAAGTTCGTGCAGCCGCCGCGGCAGCGCTGCGGGATCTGCGTGGCTATACGGATCCGTCGCCCGCGGCCTCGCTGCTCAACGATGGCGATGCGGAAGTCCGCCTGGAAGCCATCGACTCAATCGCCTACACCCGTTCGCAGGCGATGCAATCTGTATCGGGCAATGCCATCGCGCAAAGCCTGGTGAATCTCGCCGCTTCCGATCCCGACGAGCGCGTCCGCAAGAAGGCGATTTGGGCGCTTGGCGAGATCGGCGCGCCCTTTCACATTGCGGGACCGGCCTTGCAACAGGCTGCCGCTGCAGACGAAAGCCCCTTCGTTCGCTCCTTGGCCGACGCCGCCCTCGGGCGTTTGACTCGCTAAAACCATTCTTCGACTACAATGGGGACGTGACCTTGCGAGCTAAGTCCCCGTTGGCGTTTGGTCTGGTGCTTATCTTCGGACTGTCGTGCAAACGCAGCGAAGTTCCAGAAAGCAATTTCTACGGCAACCAGATCCAGCCCGTGTTCAACACGTTCTGCGTTGGCAACACATCTCCCTGCCATCGCATCGATACCAAGTCGGGCGTCGCACTTGGCAATCTGGACCTCACCTCTTTTGAAGCGGTCCAGAAGCGACCCGATGTGCTGCGTACCTACGGCACCTATCCGGAGCCGTTGCTCCTTTTGAAGTCGATCCCTGAGGATTCGACGCACATTCCGTATCGAAAAAAAACCTACCCAAGCGAAATTCGGCATGTGGGTGGCAAGACTTTGGCGGTCGATTCGGATGCTTTTTTTGAATTGAAGGCGTGGCTTGCCAACGGTGCAACCCGGTCGGGTTTGCCCGACGAGCGCAGCGGCCGCACCGGACAGGGCGCTTGCAATGGAACTTTGCCGCCCGAAGATGACGGGGTCGTCCCCGATAGAAACTCACCCGCCTACAAAAAGTTTCTGGCCGACGTGGCGCCGGTTTTGGCGTCGTCCTGTTCTTATTCCAATTGCCACGGATCTCCGCAATCCGATTTCTATCTGACCTGCGGATCGACCGATGCGCAGCGCGATTTCAACTTCCTGCGCGCTGCCAGCTTCGTCACGGTCGCACCCGACAATGTCGAGCAAAGCGAGCTCTTGAAGCGACCGCTCGCCGCATCAGGTGGCGGCGTTAACCACACGGGTGGTGCCTTTTTCCAGTCAAAAAACGACAGTGGATGGAAGAACCTACGCGACTTTGCGATGCGGGTTCAGGCCGAAGCGCCCATTAAATTGGCAAACTCGATGGGGGAGGCATTTTTCGGTGAGCACGTGATGCCGGTGCTCATTCGCCGCGGATGCGCCCTCGAATCGTGTCACAGCCCCAATGGATTCAACGATTTCCGGCTGCGTCCAGGTGCTCTTGGATTCCTCTCGCCGTTTGCCATTCGACGAAACTACCTGGCCACGCTCCACGAGTTCATGAGTCTCGATTCAAGTGACGTGCGCATGTCGCGCATTGTTCGCAAAAACATCTTGCCGTCGGATGGCGGAATTGCCCACCGCGGGGGACCAATTCTGCAAAGCGCCGGGGAGAACATTCAGACGCCCTGTCCGCCTTTTTCGGCCGCAACTGCGTCTGCCTTTTGCACGATAAAGGAGTGGCACCGATTGGAACGCGTCGACCACGCTGCAACGGTGTCCACCCTTGCCCTCGGTGATATTCTGCCGATCGTATACGTATCACGACCTCCGAACCCCGATTCACTGGTTCAATTCGATACCTTCCGCGGCGGTGCGGATCTCATCATCGCAGATGCCCACGTGGGAGCCGATGGTGGTGTCGCCACGGTCGACAACCCACGTTCCCTGCTATTGGGCTGCGCGGGACTCGTGGCAGGCCCTGAACTGGATGTCCGTGGCCCCGAATTCTCGGTGGATGGTGCACGCGTCGTGTTTGC
>JAYUPZ010000506.1:0-3090 GCA_043759805.1 Myxococcales bacterium
GTACCGAGAGCATACGCATGATGTGAAGGTGGCGTCCAAAATTCAAAAATTCACGGCGCGGAGCCACGCATGGCAAAGTTTGCAACTTCATCGGTAAGCGATTTCTTTTTGCGCTTGCCATCCGTGCAGAGGGCGTGAAGGTAGCGACCGAGGTCAGCGTATTTGGAATCGCCGAAGAATGTTTCGAGCTGATCGTCGGTCCACTGCTCGAAGTCGCCGTTGCCAAGATCTTGTACGGTGGCTGGCCAGGTTGCGGTCTCATAATCTTTGGAAATGGTGACGGAGAATCCGGATGCGCAGGGCATCGGAATGACGGCGGGCGAGGTACGCACGTGCTCGGCGATAAGGGCCAGCGCGATCAGTGTGGGCGGACCCGGGTTGAGTTCGTCGTCCCAGTCCATGTCTTCGTCCGGCTCATGGCCGAGGATCATGCTGCCGTTTTTGATGGCTGCGCGGATCTCAACGTATGGGTCGCGGTCGTCGTCCGTCATGTTGAATCGAGCGTTTCCGTAGTAGTCAAACTCGGGTCGGGACAGGTTCTCTTGATAAAGCTTTTTCGGGGTCTTGGCTTTCCCGAAGGAATACGCCGAGTAAAGCTTGCCGTCTTGTTCGGCGTCAACGCTAACCCCAAACCAGTGCAGCGCGGATGGGTCTAGCCACGCTTTGGCCACGCCGACTTTGGGCGGTAATGAGGAGGAAAGCTCACGAAGAATCGTTTTCGTGAGGACGGAGTGGAGCTTGTCGAAAAGGTTCATGGCAGTTGAGATTGTACGCGAATTAGCGGTTGGGAAGGGTGAGGGTGGCGTTTCATTTGTCACCGGACTGTGATGCGCACTTTGCAACCGAGCGCGGTCAGGGAACAGAGGGGAACTTTGTTCCTCTTTCATTCTCGAAGGAGCACCCCGTGAACCCTGCTAACCGTGACCCTAAACTTCCCGTATGCGCACTGAGCATGGCGATCATCACGAAATCGTGTGTGGCCCACTCTGATTGCGGAAACAGCACCTGTTTGTTCGGCAAGTGTCAGGTTTCGTGTTACGGCGGTGTTCTGGATGGAAAAGAAACCGACATCGACTGCGGTGGAACTTGTTCCAAGAAATGCGCCGTCGGCCGTCAGTGCAGATTGCCTTCCGACTGCGCAACCAACCGTTGCTCTTTGGGAACTTGCCGACCGTAAGGCCGGCCTCGCCCGTGTCCCCTACTGATTGACCTGGGTCTCGATATCCGGCCAGAAACGTTCCAGTTCGCGCAACAAATACGGTCGCGAACGCTCGTACCAGGACAGCATGTGTACTTCGAGTTGACCCGCGTGAAAGGTGGCGCTTGCCCAACAAGCCAAAAGCGCCAGTCGATACGCGACGAACACTTCCAGGTGCTCGAATTGTGAATCGGGTAGGGGATAAGACGCACGGTAGGTTCGCAAAAAGCGCGACTCAAGATCGGCCAGATCGAACGCGCCCGGATACTCGAATGCAGCCTTGCGCAAGGTTGCAACTGCCACCGCAACATCGTGCACAAACCAGTGGTGGCAGGCATCGTCGAAATCAAATGCCGTCACGGCGCCGTTTTCCTGCACAAACAAGTTGTTCAAATGAAGGTCGGCGTGGGTTGCTCCGAAAAACGTCGATTCGGAATCGGCATGCCTGGCAAGTTTACCCATCCACGCTGTCAAACGCGCAAACGCCTGCTGAGCAAAAGTCGTATCGGGATGGTGGGCGGTGTGCGCCATTTGTACGACGGAATCGTCGTTCCACATCCTACGTCCCGGTGGACACAGATGAGCATTCCGGTGCAGGTCGCCCAGCAACCGTGCCCAGGCTTCGATGACCGCGGGACGGTAGTCCGCCGGCTTTTGCGCGGGCCGCCCAGGTGCTTCGTGGGTTGCTATCGAGAACTCGGTGTCGGGCGCCATGTCATCGGACACGTGCACCGGAGCCAGAGGGCGAACAACTGCAACACCGGCCTCTGCAAGGCGTTGCATCCAGATGATTTCCGCCGAGATCTGCTCGAAATCGCGATGCCGCTGTGGTGTCGTGCGGAGGTAGATCCGCTGTGACGTGCCGGTTTTGTACGCCTGCAAAATGCGGTTCGGCGCGTCGCGCATGAGTGCGAAGGGTCCACACAAACCAAAGGCCAGCACGGCGGGATCCCTGGAGGCATTCGACATCGCGCAAACATGCCGCCGACGGATGACTGCCGCAAGCGTCCACACTCGACAGAACCAAGCATTCAGGAGATACGTAAGACATGTTCAAGAAAGCGATGAGTCTTTGGGGTAGGGCGACCGAGACGGCAGAGAGGTTCAGTTGGATTGGCCCCTTGCTCATTCGCGTGACCGTCGGCGTGATGTTTGCACGCACCGGTTGGGGCAAGATTCACAACATTGAAGGCATCGCGACCTGGTTCGGCGAGCTTGGATTGCCCGCGCCTTTGTTGCAGGCTTACCTGGCATCGTTGACCGAATTGGTTGGCGGAACCGCAATTGTGCTCGGGCTCGGTGCGCGCTTGTTTGCGGTGCCGCTGGCGTTTACGATGGTGGTCGCGATGGCCACCGGTGGTGCGTTTGGTGACGAACCCCCGACCGGGATCCTGGATGTGCTTGCCAAGGAAGAGTCTGTTTACCTTGCTGCCATGGTCTGGATTGCGCTTGCCGGACCTGGCAAGGCCTCCATTGATGCGCTCATCAAACGGAAGCCTGTTCGATAACGTGCTCGATAACGCCGTCTTGCAACCAGCGCGATAACAACTGTACCGCGAACTGCGCGGCCTCGGTTTCGTCGCGGCCGTTCGCGAGCGCCTCGCACACGCGGCCAAACGTTGTGCCCACAACAAGCGCGGGCAACAACGTGGCTTCGTCGGGTGACAGGGTACGGTGGTTGATACGGGTTTCGTTGCGCCACACCACGATTGTGGTGGGATTGGGTTGCAACTCCGGAAGGTCTTCAGGCGCGACATCGTCTTTTTCGAGTGCCCGCCATACTTCATCGATCGGGAATGTCAGCTGCAACTGTCGATGGGCGGCGACGATTCGCAACGGCAACTCACCCAGTCGCTCCGGTACGATTTGTTGCACATCGGCCACCGTCAACG
>JAYUPZ010000507.1:0-3089 GCA_043759805.1 Myxococcales bacterium
CACTGTGTTACTGTGGACTAGCCACTGCTCCAGTGGACACCATCCCGATGAACACCACGACACGCATCGCAATTTTTGCCGCGACTTTCACCGGTGCCACGGTCTCGCTCGGGCTGCCCGCGCGCGCGGGTTCAATCTCCTACGACCGGGATGTCCGCCCTATCTTGGCGGCCAAGTGTTTCAAGTGCCACGGGTTTGATCCGGATACCCGGAAGTCCGGCCTGCGGCTCGACACCTTTGAGGGCGCCACCCACGGCAGCGACGGTGAGGGCTCCGTCGTTCCCGGCAAACCAGAGAAGAGTGAATTTCTGAACCGTCTCACAACAACCGACGCGGACGATCGGATGCCGCCCAAGGGCGATCCCCTTTCGACTATACAAATTGCAACCCTGCGACAGTGGATAAGCGAGGGCGCACCCTACAGCACGCACTGGTCGTACTCGAAGGTTCAAAAACCCAAACCGCCAGCCGTCAAGCAGCAGAAGTGGGTGCGCAATCCCATCGACAATTTCATTCTCGCCGGAATCGAGAAAGCCGGCTTCGCACCTGCGCCAACGGCCGAACCCGCCATCCTGATTCGCCGCGTTTACCTCGATCTTATTGGCTTGCCGCCCACCGTCGAGACCGTCAAGGCCTTCGAGGCCGATCCATCCGAAGCACATTATCAACGCATCGTGAAGTCGCTGTTGGACTCACCGGCCTTCGGTGAACACTGGGCGCGCTGGTGGTTGGACCTGGCGCGCTATGCGGAATCGACCGGCTATTCGGGCGACTTCTTGCACACGATGTGGCCGTACCGCGACTGGGTCGTCGATGCCATCGGGCGAGGCATGCCCTTCGATCAATTCACGGTTGAACAGGTGGCAGGTGATCTTCTGCCAAAGCCAACGCGCTCGCAACAGATCGCAACCGGGTTTTATCGCGCGGGTGCCGTCACCCTCGACGGTGGCTACAAGGCCGACGAGATTCAGTGGATGATGGCCAAGGATCGCACGAACACAACCGGCACCGTGTTTTTGGCTGCGACGCTTGAGTGTTCGCAGTGCCACACCCACAAGTTCGATCCCTTCACGCAAAAGGAATACTACCAGCTGGCCGGTTATTTTCGCTCAAACGAGGAAGAGGTCATCTCGCTCGGGCTGCGAGAGGCCGTCAAGCGCCTTCACGGTGGCTCGATGATGCTCGACAGCTTTCCGAAAAATCAGATGTCCGAGGTCGACCTGAAGGACAAGTCTGCCGACCTCGCCAAGCGCATCCTGGTTGCCAAGCGTATTTCGGATGAAATCGTACAGGGCCGACGCGCGGTGGTCCCGGGTGAGCCGGACTATATTCAACTCGCCAAGGACCTGAACACCAAAGAGTCGGACCCCCTCGTCAATGCGTACGACCGCTATTCGCCGTACCGGCTTTGGGTGATGAAAGATCGGGCGCTGCCACGACCGTGTCACGTTTTGCGTCGTGGCGACTACCTGTTGCCCGGCGACGCCGTCACGGCGGGAACACCATCGTCGCTACACCCTCTGAAGCGCCTGAAGGTTTCAAACCGCCTGGAGCTCGCGCAGTGGATTGTCAGCAGGGAAAACCCGCTCACGGCGCGCGTGATGGTCAATCGCTTCTGGAACGAGATCTTTGGTCGCGGCATCGTCACATCGACCGAGGACTTTGGCCGACAGGGTTCGGCTCCCTCGCATCCCGAATTGCTCGACTGGCTGGCCGCCGAATTCATGGATGGCGGATGGAAGATGAAGTCGATGCTCCAGAATATGCTCACCTCGGCGACTTACCGACAAAGCTCGGATCAGGGCCTCGAACGCGCACCGGATGCCCTCTTCGCCTTTGGTCCACGCCACCGGCTCACCGCCGAAGGTGTGCGCGACAACCTTCTTGCTATCTCCGGCCTGTTGGATCGCCGCGTGGGTGGTTTGCCGGTGTTTCCGCCGCAGCCCGATGGACTGTGGGCTGAAATCTTTCAATCCTCGGTGCCGGAATACCCAACCTCGACGGGCGCCGATGTGTACCGTCGCAGCCTCTACATCTACTGGCGACGCGGCAGCCTGTTTCCCTTTTTCACCACCTTCGACGCCCCCCTGCGCGACTACAGCATCACGAAGCGCTTGCGTTCAAACACACCGTTGCAGGCACTGGCTTTGATGAACGAGCCGGTCTTGCTTGAAGCCTCGAAGGCATTCGCAACGCGAATCCGCGATCGACAGGGAGATGATCTCGAGAAATTGCGCTGGGCGTTTCGTTCAACCGTCGCACGGGCACCGAGCGATTCGGAGACCGAGGTCCTCGCCTCGTTTCTCAAGGACACGGGTGGCTTTGGTGCGGAGGATCGGGCCTGGTTTAACGTGGCCCACACGTTGCTCAACCTCGATGAAACGATCGTCAAGCGATAAGGACCATGCCGATGATTATCAACCGTCGTAATCTTCTGAAGTCTGCAGGCGCTACCCTTTCGGCCTTGCCCCTCCTTGGCAATCAAGCCTTCGCTGCATCGGCTGTGAAATCCGGTCTGCACCATCCTGCACGGGCCAAGCGTGTGATCTTCATGCACATGGTGGGGGCGCCCTCGCAGATTGATCTCTTTGATCCCAAGCCGATGCTGGCCAAGTACGCGCACAAGTCTTTGCCGGCATCGGTCATCAAGAACGTAAACTTTTCGTTCATTTCACCGGACAGTGCGGCCTTGCCATCGCTATGGGATTTTAAAAAATACGGACGACGCGGGACCCCGATCTCGTCGCTGTTGCCCCATTTCAGCAAGATCGTTGACGACGTGTGCATCATCCGTTCGATGCACACCCACGAGTTTAACCATCCCGGTGGCGAGCTTGTGCTACACACGGGCTTTGGGCAGCTTGGGCGCCCGAGCCTTGGCGCGTGGATCGATTACGCCCTTGGCTCTACCAATCCCGATCTGCCTTCCAACATTGTGATGTGCACGGGCGGCGGCAGTGCAGCTGGCACAGCCCCCTGGGGAACGGGCTTTCTGCCGAGCCAACATCAAGGCGTGCGCATGCGCGGCTCGGGTGATCCGGTGCTATTTTTGAATAACCCGAAAGACATCGACACCGATCGCCGTCGCA
>JAYUPZ010000508.1:0-6498 GCA_043759805.1 Myxococcales bacterium
CCGAAGCAGGCGGTGCAAACGTACTCCGGAAAGTTGACGACAGCGGAGGATTATTCCGATGTTCCGGTCGCGACCGAGGACAGCGCGACGATCCTTTTCAGAACCCAAAGTGGAGCCTCTGGTTCGTGCGTGATAAGTCAGGTTTCGGCCGGTCGAAAAAACCGCCTCTACCTCGAAGCCGACTACCAAAATGGTGCGTTGGAATGGAATCAAGAAGAACCGAATCTGCTTTGGATTGGTCGACGGGATCGCGCGAACGATTCGATGATCAAGGATGCTTCCTTGATGGAGCCCGAATCGCGCGCATTCTCGCACTACCCGGGCGGTCATCCCGAGGGTTACTCCGAAGGGCCTTACAACCTGTTCGCGAACGTTTATGGATTCATCTCGGCGGGTGCCAAGGGGAAACCGACGTTCTCGACCTTCGCAGACGGGCATGATGAATTGCTCATCTGTGATGCGATTGTTCAATCAAGCCGAACTCGGTCGTGGACCAAGGTCGCTTACTAACCGGGAGCCATTGAGTCATGAATATTGAAGATTTGAATCCAGACGAACGCCTCGCGCTCGTTGCCCTCGTCAAGACGGTGATCTTGGCAGACGGTCACGTTTCGACCGAAGAAGTAGAGGAACTTGAAAACGTGGTTGAGGCATTGGGCGAGCCTGCGTACCAGGCGCTGCTGACAGAGGCCGAAAGCCGCTTTAAAACCGAGAAGTCCATGAAGGAGTTCCTCAAGACCATTACGGGCGAAGATGCCCGCGAGGTGATTTTGGGAACAGTCATGGAAATGGCGCTAAGCGACGCCGTCGACGGTAGCGAGTCCGAGCTACTCGAATGGCTCGCGGAAACCTGGGAAATCGAAATCCAATACGAAGAGCCAGACGCGTAGCGTCCCGGCTAAACCCCTGAAATAACGGGGTGGTTTCCGCAAAAGGCGCCGAACGGTTCGGCGCCTTTGTCGCGTCAGCGGAAAATGCTGAAAACTGCCCGTTATTCCTGGTAAAAGCGCGCCGTGAACCAAACGATCCGCGCCCTCATTTCGGTTTCTGACAAGTCCGGTCTCGTTCCTTTTGGCAAGCGCCTGGCGCGCCTGGGTGCCGAAATTCTCTCGACGGGTGGTACCGCACGAACGTTGCGCGAAGCCGGCGTTCCCGTCGTCGACGTAAGTGAGTTCACGGGCGCGCCTGAAATTCTCGATGGTCGAGTCAAGACGCTGCACCCGAGGGTGGCGGGCGGCATTCTTGGCCGCCCCACCGATGCACACCGCAAGGAAATGAGCGAACACGGTATGGTTCCGATCGACATCGTCGTGGTGAATCTCTATCCGTTTCGTGAGACGGTTGCCCGCGGGGCGCCATTTGAGGAAATAATCGAGAACATCGACATTGGTGGCCCAACCATGATCCGTGCGGCTGCCAAGAATCACGAGCGTTGTTCCGTGTTGGTTGATCCGGCCGACTACGGGCGGGTTGCCGACGAACTCGAAAAAAACGGCGTCGTCTCGGCTGATCTTCGTTTCGAGTTGTGTCGTAAGGCCTTTTCGCACACTGCCGCGTATGACGGTGCGATCGCCAATACGCTTGGAAAACTCAAGACACCCGAGTCAGCGCCAACCGAATTTCCGGAAACGTACCACCCAGAGTTGAAACTAGAATACGCACTACGATACGGTGAAAACCCACACCAAAAGGCCGCCTTCTATTCGTTGCCGGGCGTCAAGGGAGGATCTTTGGCAAGGGCAGAGATCCTGCAGGGCAAGGAACTCTCTTACAACAACATTCTCGACCTTGATGCGGCCTACAAGCTCTGTGCAGAGTTTGAAGTTCCTGCCGTGGCCATCATCAAACACACCAATCCCTGCGGCATCGCGGTTGCCGAGGATGGCGTACTCGAAGCCTATCGGCGCGCCCGGGCGTGTGACCCGGTTTCCGCCTTCGGAGGCATCGTTGCCATCAACCGCGAGGTGGACGGCAAGCTCGCGGCCGAGTTGGGAGAAACCTTCCTCGAGTGCATTGTGGCTCCCTCGTTTTCGCCCGACGCGATCGATCTGTTGAAGGTAAAGAAGAATTTGCGCCTGCTCAAAATTCCGGTCGCGCGTCTGCCTGATGGCGAACTTGACGTGAGAACGGTGGCCGGTGGCATGTTGGTGCAAAGCCGAGATGTTGGCATCGTGGCGGCCCGCGACGCGCGCGTTGTCACCAAGCGGCAGCCCACTGCTGCCGAACTTGCGGATCTCGACTTTGCATGGCGCGTTTGCAAACACGTGAAGTCGAACGCCATTGTGTTTGTTGGCAACGGTCGTACGATTGGCGTCGGTGCCGGACAGATGTCACGCGTTGACTCGGTCAAGCTGGCTGTCTCCAAGTCCCTCACCAGTTTAAAGGGCAGTGCGCTTGCATCGGATGCCTTTTTCCCGTTCCGCGACGCAGTTGACGAGGCAGCCCGCGCTGGCGTGACTGCCATTATCCAACCGGGCGGTTCGGTTCGCGATCAAGAGGCCATCGAAGCTGCGAATGAGCACGGCATCGCAATGGTGTTCACCGGCATGCGCCACTTCCGACATTAGTCGCAATACGGATCTGGCGGAAAACCATGGAAATCTTGTTGGTCGGGTCGGGTGGACGCGAACATGCGCTCGCGTGGAAACTGCTGCAAAGTCCGCTTTGCGATCGTCTTCTTGTGGCACCCGGCAATCCCGGCATTGCCGATCTCGGCGCAGCAAACCACGGTCGAGCTGTGTGCGTTGCGGTGAACGCCGACGATGTGGACGGTCTGTTGGCCCTGGCAGTGCGTGAGTCTGTTGGTCTCGTGGTGTGTGGTCCGGAGGCACCCCTGGTTGCCGGCCTGGGCGACGCATGTGTTGCACGGGGCATTCCGTTTTTTGGACCGTCGAAGGCTGCGGCAGAGGTGGAAGGCTCGAAGGCCTTTGCCAAGCAGCTCATGGTGAAAGCATCGATTCCCACGGCTGCTTACGGCAGTTTTACCGACGTGGAGACTGCGTGTGCCTTCATCGACAGACAACCGGGCAATGTTGTTGTAAAGGCCGACGGGTTGTGCGCCGGCAAAGGCGTCGAGGTAACCGATTCGCATGACGAGGCCAAGGCTGCCGTGCTGCGAATGCTCGGTGACAGAATTTTTGGTGCGGCAGGTGCGCAAGTCGTGATCGAGGAACGTCTCTTGGGTCGCGAGACGTCGATGTTGGCGATTTGCGATGGTGACAACTTTGTCCTGCTCGATTCGTCCGAGGATCACAAGGCGATTTTTGACGGCGATCGCGGCCCCAACACTGGAGGCATGGGAGCCTACAGCCCCTCGCCGTTGGTCAACCGCGATTTGACCGCGAAGATTGGCGACACCATCTTCACGCCGATGGTGCGTGCCCTGAAAGAAGTCGGACGGCCGTTCCGAGGCCTTCTTTACGGCGGTCTCATCCTCACACCCGATCGCGGTCCGATGGTGATCGAGTGGAACTGCCGCTTTGGCGATCCAGAAACCCAGGCGGTAATTTCTCGCTTGCAGGATGATCTCGTGCCCTGGTTCCTTGGTGCGGCGAATGGTCGGCTTCCCGAAGGTGTGTTGCATTTCACTCCCGGAACGAGCGTTTGCGTCGTACTCGCAGCGGGAGGGTATCCGGGCAAGGCTCGATCCGGCGATTTCATCTCGGGCATTCCGCCCGTCGACGCGCAAGATCCCAACACGTCCGTCCTGGTGTTCCATGCAGGTACCGCCATGAAGGATAACCGGCTTGTAACCGCGGGTGGACGGGTGCTGGGGGTTACCGCGGTTGGCTCCGATCTCGCCCACGCACGTGCTCGAGCCTATGCCGCTGCCGATGCCATTGTCTTCGAGGGCAAGCAATTGCGTCGCGATATTGGATTGCGAGCGTGATGCGGTTGTGACTGCCGACGCGGTCACAGAAGATACGCTCATGCAGGGGCGTATCCGATTCTTTCAGCCGGTTCGCGGTTACAGAACCAGCATCGATCCGGTACTGCTATCCGGCTTTTTGGCACCGCCTCATGGCCGTTTCCTTGAGATAGGCGCCGGATGTGGGCTCTTGTCATTTTTATTGCTCCTGGCTGATCCTGAGTGCAGCGGTGATGCGATCGAGATCCAACCAACGATGGCGGACCTTGCCTCTCGTGGTGTGGAGCGAAACGGTTTGCAACATCGTTTGCGTATTCTTGTTAACGATGTCCGGGCGCCGGGCGCAATCTCGCCCGACCATCGGTACGACACCGTTGTTTGTAACCCACCCTATCGACCGCTCGGCTCGGGGACGTTGTCCGACAACGAACTCCGGCGCCTGTCGAATCACGAGGTCACACTTTCACTCGATGCATGGACGCAGGTTGCCGGCCGCGCGGTGTTGCCGAATGGACGGGTAGGGGTGGTGTTTCCATCGGAACGAGAGACTGAGTTGTTCAGTGCATTGCACGCGGCAGGTCTTGTCGTGCGGCGATTTAGGCGGGTCCGTCCTTCGCCGGAGCGCCCTCCGATGCGGATTCTCGTTCAGGCACAACCAGGCGCAGGACCGGCGCCTCCTCCAGAGGCGGATCTGGTCGTTCATGAGGGTGCCGGATTCGCTCCGGAGGTTCGTCGAATGTTGGGAGAGGTTGAGTGAAATTTCGGCTGCCGCCAAACCTGGTTCGCCATCAGCTGGGTGCAATCGTCTGTACGGGACTCGACTTCGCGGTCTTGATGGCACTCGTGGAGTCAGGGTTGGCAACGCCCGTGCCCGCGACCATTGCAGGCGCATCCATCGGTGCGCTGGTGAACTTTCTCCTGGGAAGGTACTGGGTTTTCCAGGCGCAACCCGGGGAACCCAGATCGCCAGGGCGGCAGGGCATTCGGTATGCCGGCGTGTCGGCCGTGAGCCTGGCCCTGAACGCACTTGGTGAGTGGTTGTTTTTCAGCATCCTCGGCTTGCAGTACATGCTCGGGCGTGTGATCGTTTCTGGGTTGGTGAGCCTTTTCTGGAACTACCCGATGCACCGCCGGTTCGTATTCGCGAACCGAGGGCTTTCGTGAAGCCAACGCCTACCCGGCCGCCTCCGATTCCACGGGCGGCCCGCCGCTGGCGATATCGACTCGCATACTGGCTGGCGCTGTGGTTCGGTTGCGGCAAGTCGCCGATTGCGCCCGGTACGGTTGGAACGCTGGGTGCGCTGCCTCTGTACTTCTTGTTGGCTCCGTTTGGACCCTTCGCAGTCTTCGGACTGGGCGCCGTACTGACGCTTGTGGGGATCTGGGCCTCGGGCGAAGTTGCTCGTATTCAACGTGCCGAGGATCCACAAATCATCGTGATCGACGAGGTGGCAGGCGTGATGTTGACCTTGTCGATGGCGCCGGTCGATTGGAAGGGGTTGGTTGTGGGCGTCGTGCTGTTCCGCCTCTTTGACCAGGTCAAACCTTGGCCAGCCCGAAAAATGGAGTCCTTACCCGGCGGGTACGGCATCGTGCTGGATGATGTCGCTGCTGCGATCTGGGCCGGAGGGTTGCTCATCGCGGCCCAATTCGCCGGTTGGATTTAACGGCGCGATCGGCAATACATCGACGAGCGGCAGTCCGAGTCGTCGCAATCGATGCGACCATCGCAGTCCTCGTCGAATCCAGTGGCACACATGAAGCCACGTTCGGTAGCAGCGCAGAATCGGCAGACTGTCGAGTTCACGCAATCCTTGTCGTTACAGTCGATCGTTCCGTCGCAATCATCGTCGCGGCCGTCACGACAGAAATCTTCGCTGGCGCCGCATTGAACCGAGCAGTTGGGTAGGAAGGCGCAAGCCGCATCGTTGCAGTCGGCCAGATTATTGCAATCGTCGTCGATCGCATTGCCACAGATTTCGACCGGCCCACAAAGCGAACAGGCAAAATTGTTGCGACATTCAGAGTCGTCACAATCGGTGCTCTCATCACAGTCGTTGTCGATGCCATCGCGGCATATCTCGGTGCTGCACCGCCGACAAATTGGATCGTTGCCACAATCTTTGTCTTCGCAGTCGGCAAGTCCGTCGCAATCGTTGTCTCGGCCGTCGCGACAAACCTCGGGTTCACAGATGCAGAAGGGGTGTTGGCTGCAACTTGGATCGTTGCAATCAGCCAGAAAATCACAGTTATCATCCGTCTGATTGGTGCAAGACTCCGGCACCGGAATGCACTTCTGGCAGAAGGGCTGTAGCGCACACTGAAAATCACCGCAGTCGGTTAACCCGTTACAATTGTTGTCTACGCCGTCGAAGCAATTCTCACCCTGCTGCTGGCAGCACTGAACCGAGCCCGCACAGACGGGATCCTGGCAGTCGGCAACGAAGTTACAGTCGTTGTCGATCCCGTCGAAGCAGACTTCACCGACGCCTGGTCGAACGTTTTTATCGAAGTCGTTGCAATCCGTACCACCGCAATCTGCCGACCAAACGTTGTCGAAGTCGCGATCGCAACGGTTGTTGTCGATACATCCCTTGAAGACATCGCAAGTCCCGGGGAAACAAGTGTTG
>JAYUPZ010000509.1:0-6494 GCA_043759805.1 Myxococcales bacterium
AGCTATCGCTGCAGCTCGCCAGTATGGACGAGGTCGGACGTGTGATCGAGAACATCGAAGACCACGCGAAATACGAGTCACCGGATCCGCTGATGAACCTCGACTATGCGGTTGAATTGGCGCAGGCCAGTTATCTGCGAGGTCGCACCGGTGGCATGCCTGACAAGAACCTTGACCTGTTGCTGCGATTCAGCGAGGAGGCGATCGCATTGAAGAACGCCGCCAAACCTCCAGCCGCGCCAGTTCCCCCGGCACCTCCGATGATGCCGCCCATGGGGCCGCCAGGTGCTCCACCAATGGGGCCAGGTGCTCCCGTGATTCCGGCGTTGCCGTCCGACATGCCAGCGCTTCCGCCGATGCCTCCCGCGCCAATGGGGCCATAGCGGGGCAATCGCTGCGTCGGTGAAATGTCCGACGCAACCCCGAACGCAGCAACCACTCCTGACGCGGCGCCAGCGCCCGTTGCCACCGATCCAACGCCTCCGGTAGAGGGAGCAGCCGCTCCGCCGCCTGAGACTCCGGCGCCTCCTCCGACTGACGCATGGGAAGATCGGTTTGCACAGCTTACGGCGAAATCCGCAGAGCTACGCAAACAGGAACAGTCGCTCAAGGGTTCGCGAGAGGCAGCAGAGAAGCACGCGCGCATTGTTGAGCTGGCGAAAACGAACCGACTTGGGGCACTCGCTGAACTCGGGATCAACGTTGACGATCTGCTTGTCGACGTCATCGGGAGCGACGCGGCGAAGCCGACAGATCCAATCGCCGAGGTGCGCGCGGAAGTCGAGCGACTCAAGGGCGAGCGTGAATCTGAAAAGACCGCACAGAAGAAAGCGGATCAAGACACTTGGTTCGCGAACTACCACCGAGACATTTCCGACCAGGTCCGAACCGGTGGCGACAAGTACGAGGCGTTGAACGCCCTCGGTCGACAGGACGAGGTCGGGAAGATCATCGAAGGTTTTTTTGCACAGACCGGACAGGTGTTGCCGTTCGAAGAGGCCGCAGAACTCGCCGAGAACAAGGCGTTGGAGTTTGCCCGAGCGGCACGCGGAATCAAGAAGCTCGGCAGCAGCGAACCGGCAAAGGCGCCTACCGCAACAGCGGCGCAAGGGATCCGAACGTTAACCAACGGACTGACCGAGCCGCCCAAGGGCGCAGGTCAAGCGAAACCGCTCACGCGTGAGGAGTCGCTTCGCAGGGCTGTCGAAATGGTCGAGAGCGGCCAGTCGCCATACCTGCAAGAGCTGGCCGAAGCGTAGCACACACGACAGAAGCACAGGAGATTTTCAATCATGGCAAGTACGACCACGACACACGCAGCGCTACTCAAAACCCACTACTACGGCTCCGCAAACACGATCAAGGATCTGACCTACGGTGAGTCCTCGCTCTTGGCTTTGCTCAAGAAGAAAGAAGACGCCGCTAAGACGAACAGCTGGCCGATCATCTTTGGGCACAACCAGTCGTCATCGGCTGCGTTTGCGACCTCGCAGGGCATCGCAGGCAACATCAGCGCGAAGCAGTGGGCCATCACGATGGTGAAACACTACAACACGGCGCAAATCGACGGCGATTTGATCGCCTACTCGAAAAACGACAACAACATGTTCATCAGGGAGGCGGCGGCCTCGATCGATTCATCGTTCCGTGGCGCTGCTCGACGCTTGAGTCTGCACCTTTTCCGTGAGGGATGGGGCGATCTCGGGCAGGTGACGGAGACATCGGGAACCACTGTCACATTGGCTTCCGCCTCTGGCGTTGCACGCAAGGACTGGGCTCGCAATTTTGAAGTCGGCATGGTCCTGCAGTTTGCCGATGATCAAGCGGCATCGACATTGCGCGACACCGGCGACACGTTGACGGTCACCGCCGTTGACACAGAAGCGGGCACGCTCACCGTCTCCGCGACCCTGGCGAACATCGCGGGCATCGCTGCCTACGACTTCCTGTTCCCCACGGGAGAGCGTGAAAGCAGCACAACGCCGACCCGGCTTGTGATGTCTGGCCTCGGCGCATGGGTGCCCAGCACGGCACCAACCTCCACGACGTTTCACGGCGTTGACCGTACCACGCACGTTACCCGCCTAGGCGGTCAGCGTGTCGATGGGACATCAATGACCATCCGCGAGGCGTTCCGCCAGGGCGCCGTCAAGGTGTCACGCGAAGGTGGCAAGCCGACCCACGTGTTCTGTGGGTTCGACCGCTGGAATGACTTGGCAGGTGAGCTCGGCTCGGCTGTCGAGTACACCGACATCCAGCCAGACGAGACGGCCGCTGTTTCGTTTCGCGGGATCGTAATGAACGGACCCAAGGGACCGATCAAAGTCGTCGCTGACAACGCATGTCCTGAAGATCGCGCATTCATGCTCGACCTTCCGACCTGGACCCTGTTGTCCGCTGGCAAGTACCTCGGATTCCTCGACGAGGACGGAAACAAGATGCTCCGTCAGTCGACAGCCGACGGCTACGAAGTCCGCGTTGGCGGATACCACCAGCTGGCATGTGAGGCCCCTGGCTTCAACTGCAACATCCAGTTGTCCACCACGTAATACGAATTGATCCGAGTCGTGCTGGCCTTGTAACCGGCGCGACTTGGACCTTTTACAAAGGATTCAACATGCCAAAACCAGAAACGCTTTACGAAGTGAAGTCGATTCAACGGGAAACCTTCGTCGTCCACAGCAAGGTCGTACTGGGTACGTCCGGTGTGGTTTCCACGCAAACCGACGCGAAGAAAAGCGGTTTCGTCGTCACCAAGACTGCCACCAAGACGGGACGATATACTGTCACGTTGACAGGCGGGGCGCGAGCGGAAATAAACAACGCGGTCGTCACGGTGCTAGGCACAGACGATGCGGCGATCACCGATGCAGGGGGGATCATCGCTGTTCTCCGAGACAACGACATCGCAACTGACGGAACCATCGAGTTCCAGATGCTGCGCAACACGACGTTAGCCGACACCGAAGTCCAAAACAGCCTGACCCTGTTGGTCACGCTGTTCATCTCCAAGGTGGTGTAGCCATGAAGATGGATCTCGCCAGTGCGGTTTTGCTCGACCTCAAGAAAAAGAAAGCCAAGGGAGGCGAATCGAAAGAAGAGCCGAAGTCCCGAGGGGCTCGCTTACTTGAGGCGATCAAAGACGACGACGCAGACGCAATCGACGCAATTCTAGACGAGGAATAACCGACCATGGCCGCGACGCTGGCAACGCTCCGCACACGGGTTAGACAGCGCGCGGACAAGGTATCGACCCAATTCGTCACAGACTCCGAGGTCACGGCGTACGTCAACGCTGCGGCCTCGGAGCTGTACTCATTGCTCGCGCAGAGGCGCAAAGACTGGTTCACCACCAACGAGAACGAGACGATCGCAAGCGGCAACACGATCACGTTGTCGACAGCCCTCGCGAGTCGAATGCTCTACCTGGTCGGCATCGACTACCTGATCGGCGGTCAATACCTGCCGCTGAAACCGTACGACTTCGGCATGCGTGGCGGTGTGAACTCGGTTGAGCAAGCGACCGGAACGTATCGGGTCTGGTACGTCCCGGAGATGACGTTACTCGTGGCAGACGGTGACACCCTGGTCTGGGGGATACCGCAAGAGCTGGAGGAGATGATCGTCGTTGGTGCTGCCATCAAAATCAAGGACAAGGAAGAGGCTGACACGAGCGTCCTTCAGGGTGAGTTCGCCCGGCTCCGACGTGAAGCTGAATACCTCGCAGCGCTGCGAACACCACAGGGGCGCATCAGCGACTACGACGGCGAGGGCGGGCATTCGTGGTACGGGTCCGATGCCGATCGGGTGTATCGCGTGATCGGCGCGACGCTGTACGTCTACGTTTCACGAAGGGCAGTCTAATGCCCGGTGTATTGCTTGACCGCGTTGCGGACGAGAACACACAGCGCAACTTCGAGCGCATGGCTGCCGCGTTTGATTCGATGCAGGGCGATCCATTGCGTTACGCGAAGAAACCGCAGGGCGTGACCTCGGCGTTTTCGTACCTCAAGCAGCCAATCAGCGATACGACAGCACTGTTACAGCGCTCTGGCATTGTGTTGCCACTGGTCAACCCCGGCGTTTATGTGTTCGAGTTCGTCGTGTTTTTCCAGACAGCTGCGCTCACGACAGGCGTTGGTCTGTCGGTGAATGGTCCAGAGAATTCGCTCGTCAGATTCGGGGCGATAATCCACGAGTCGGCAACGGCCGTCCAAAACGGCGTGGGTGAGGCGTACGCATCAACGGTACTCAGCGCAAACGCAGCCGTGGCAAACTCAACCAGGCACGCGGTGATTGACGGCATCGTGGTCACGACGAAACCCGGTGACGTTGTGTTGCAATACCGTACCGAGGTCGCAGCAAGCGCCGCGACGTTGATGCCCGGGTCCTTCGGCATGATCTGGAGGGCTGAATAAATGGCTCTGCAAAAACAGGTAATGTCGTTCCCGCTGTTCGGCCGCTCGGGCGGCGTTGCGAAGCCGCATATTTCCCCGGGGAAGATGACGACACTCGAAAACGCCGTCATCGAGCGAACCGGAGAAATCCGCAAGCGATTCGGACAGTCCTCGTTGCTGACGACGACGTCAACCGGCGGGAGCATCACCTCGGGCCGTCGTGTCGACGTGTTCCGCGATGAATTGATTTTGTCTGACGCCGCGAATTTCTACACGTACTCCGATACTGACGACAAGTGGTACTTACGCGGCAGATCGCAACGGTTCAGTTGTGAAATCGACCAGATCGAAGACGTTGGCTTCAGCGCGGCTGACGTTAAGGATCTATCGGTTGCGTACGCCGGGGGGCTCGTGTGCTACGTCTGGAACCGCAGGACTCCGCTGTTTACGAACCATCGAAAGATTGTCGACATTGCGACGGGCGCGGTGCTGGTTAATGAGTCGTACGCGTCGAGTCGCGATGATCGAGTACACGCAAGCGGGAATACGTTTGTGATCCACATGTACACAGCGACCGGGGTCACGGCCCGATCGTTCACAACAACAAATTTCACAATCAGCGGACCGTCTACAATCATCAGCCACGCCGGGGGAGGAACAGACTACGACGTCAAGGTGATGGGCGATGATGGCACGTTTTTCTGCGCGCACTGCACCCCCGCTAATATTTACATCGCAAGGTACGGGACCGATCTTGTGATCGACGCATCCGGGACGTTGACGTCGCCTCTCGGCGTCACCTACGGCACGGTGCGCATTTTGCAATGGGACGAGAGCGACGGACTTGTTCACATCGCGTGGTGGAACGAGGTCGACGGCGTGCGGATTTCCGAGGTCACCAAGTCGACGATGGTTATTTCCGCAGTCCGTACGATCGCGGGCGCCGCTGCAGCGATTCAAACGTTGAACGGATACCGCCAGGGGACAACCTCGACGGTGTTCTACACCACGGATCCAGCCACGGCCGTGATGGCCCTGACCTCCGCGACGCAGAACTACATCATCAACAAAGGAATATGGAACGGCGCCGCGAGCACGTCTGTGTTCAAGCGCAGCTCGCTGATCATATCAAAGGCGTTTCTGTACAACGGTACGTATTCGTTTCTGATGGCGCACGTTTCATCGCTGCAGCCGACGCTGTTCATTGTCGACGGCAGCGACGGGACGTTGCAGGCGCGCTTGATGCCTGGTTTCTCCTACGAAACGTCTCAGGGCCACAGGATTTACGACGTCGCTGCGGTGTCGACGACGCAATACATCGCCGCAGTACCGCGCAAAACGCGCATTCGATGGGAGTCGCAAGGCACCAAAAAATGGGCCGTTGCATCCGTTGGCGCGTCGTCGATTTTGATCGATGCAGCCGACACCAAGCTTGCGCCAGGCGCAGAGGCAAACAACGGCCTCGCGCTGCCCGGCGGCTGGCCGTTGATGTACGACACCTATTCAACATCGAACATCGGGAACGCTCTGTTTCCCGAGGGCGTGACCGCCGTCGCCAGCGCAGGCGGGTCGATGGACACGAACGCGACGTACCTCTATTCCGCGTGCTACTCGTGGGCAGACAGACGCGGCAACCTTCACCGTTCGGCGCCATCCGTTCCCGTCTCGGTCGCAATGGGCGCAAACAACCGTGTTACCGTTACGGTGCCGACGTTACGAATCACAGACCGCACCGACGTATCAATCGAGATCTATCGCACGGAGGGCAATGGTACCGTCCAGTATCGCCTCGGCACCGTTCTCGCGAATGATACGACCGTCGACACGTTGTCCCACCTCGACACGGTGGCAGATTCGACCATCACGGCGAACGAGATTCTGTACACGACAGGCGGAATCCTCGACAACTTCCCGCCGCCGAATTGCAAGCAGATCGTTTCTTGGGATAACCGGCTCTGGGCGATCGCGACGGACTACCAGAACGAAATCTGGTTTTCCAAGTCGATGACGGGTTTCAACGCCGCTGCGTTCAATCCGTTTTTACGTCTCACGGTAGACAACGCAGAGAACGGCATCACGTGTGCCGCTGCGATGGAC
>JAYUPZ010000510.1:0-13954 GCA_043759805.1 Myxococcales bacterium
CAATTCAGAGCGACCGTAAGCAAATGTCAACCAGTTGCCGACGAAACAGTCCTGTGCGTCGCGGCTTTGGGCGATCCGCTGAGCGAGTTCGATCGGGCCATTGAAAACGCCCGTGGCATCGGTGTCTTCGATTTCGCCCTGGGCATCAATCGTTACACCGTTCTCGCTGTCGCGCCACTGACCTATGCCGTTAAAGTTCTCGAGTCCGAATCCAATGGGATCGAGGACCCGGTGACAACTTGTGCAGGCGGGATCCGCCCGATGCCGGACAAGACGTTCGCGGGTCGAAACGCCTGATGTGACCGCCGGTTCCATCGGGATCCCTGCGGGTGGATCGGGGATTTGTCCGCAAAGCATCTTCGTATAAACCCACTTTCCGCGCACGACTGGATTGGTCCGGCTTCCCGGTGTCGTAATCGACAGCACACTCGCCTGGGTCAAGAGCCCCGCGCGCTGTTTGGCATTGAGTGAAACCTTGCGAAGCGCTGGGCCGACAACGCCGGGCAACTGATAGAACTCAGCGAGGGTTTCGTTCACGAAGGAATAAGGTGCCTGCAGCAGCGTTTGATAGTCGCCGGTTCCGTTCCAAATGACGTCATTGACGAAGGCCTCGGTTTCGGCGCGGAACAATTCGCCAAGCTCCGGCTTGAACGACGGATAGGCAAACGTACTGCGTTCAAAGGTGGAGAGTCCCAGGATACCAAGCCATCGCGAATGAAACTCACGGGTCACATCTCGCGCACGAACGTCCGCAAGCAGACGCGTGGCCTGCGCAGCAATTTGCTCCCGGGTACGAAGTTCATTCCGGGTTGCCGCCTCGAACAACGGAGGATCTGGCATCGAACCCCACAACAAAAACGATAAGCGAGAGGCCATCTCGAAGTCTGTGGACCGCGCGAATCCAGGCAGAGCCGGGTCGGGTTCCCCAAGCTCCACGCGATAGAGAAATTGCGGTGATTGCAAGATCCGTTCGACCACCGCGCGTACACCACCCCTAAAATCGCGGTCAGTGCGACCCATCGCAAAGGTGGCCTGCAGCGCCGCACTTTCACGAGATTCGAGCGGTCGCCGGAAGGCGCGAGCCCCAAAATTAGCGATAAACGTATCACGACAGGCGTTCTCGTCTGTGGGCGTATCGCCACAGCCAGTCAGGGACCCCGCTTTTTCGCGGGTCTCGGTGACCGACGATGAGATGGATTTGGCAAGGTCGTGATACCCGTCAATCAAGATTCGTGACACGCCGAGTGCATCCGCATCGTTGCCAAATCCATTGCCGGATTCTTCCCCGGGCAAGAGATCCGCGGGGCGGTTTCGAATACCCAGGAGATCCCGAACGACGTTGTTGTACTCGAATCGAGTGAGTCGCCGTAGAGGTGAGCGTGGAGCCTCCTGGGTATGGCATCGCTCGACGACTGTGCCGCGACGACCGCCGCTTCCGACAGTACCCGTTTCACCCGCCACGATGCCACCCGACGCGGCGGATCCATTGCCGTTATCGGCACATCCGGTAGGAGCACACGCAAGCACAAGAAAATAAAAAAAGTTAAGTTTCGATCGCATCCCGACCTGACCTACAAAAACCAATAATAGTCCTTAAGCGGTCGGGATGCCAAGGTTCTATGCCGCACTCAAGCGCCTCGAACCGTCCCACCGTGCACGTCAAGCAACGATTTGCCCCCCATGCCCGCTTCGGGCATCATCAGAACCCGATGCGCGCGACCCCAGCCCGGCTGGCTACATTGTTGGCGCTCGGCGTGATCTTGCTCTATGCGCGTACGCTGGGTTGGGGCTTTGTATGGGACGATCCCTTTTTCATCGCGGATGCGCCCTCGGTCGTGCAAGGCGCTCCCGTATCGGACTATTTCCTGAAAACGTATACGACGTCGTCGCGCGATGATTACAACGCCCGCATTTATCGTCCTTTGCGCCAGTTGACGTTCAGGGCCACGGCCGTGGTTGCAGGGCAGGATCCTTTTGCGTTTCGAGTTGTGTGTTTGGCCTCGTACACGGTGTCCGTTGTCCTTGTGTTCTTTCTGTTGTTGCAGCTCTCGGGGCGACTTGCTGTTTCGGGTTGGGCAACCGCGATTTGGGCGGTTTTGCCTGTTCACGTCGAGGTCGCAACATTCGCGTCCGCAACGGCCGACACCCTCTCGCTCAATCTTGAACTGGCAACGATCCTGGTCGTACTCGCCATGATGAAGGGACGATTTGGAACGCCGACCGCAGCGGTGGTGTCGTCAGTATTGTTGCTATTGTCGATGCTGGCCAAAGAAATGGCAATGACCGGGTTCGTGTTGGTGGCGTGGATGTTATTTTTGATGAAACGCCATACGCGCCGAGAACTGGTCGTTGTGTCTACAATGGCACTCACGACGCTGGGTTATCTGATATTGCGGACGCTGGTTCTGCAACGGGTAGGCCAGGAAGATTTCAGCAAAGACACCTTTGTTTCCGGCCTTGCCACCGCACCCTTGTTGGTTTTGTACTACGTAAAACTGGCGTTGATGCCGATCGGGCACCATCTGGGGTACGTGATCGTGGAACGTACTGCGGTTGTCGTCGCGCTGTCCGTGTCGGGCGTCGCAGCCATCGCTGCTGGCGTTTGGTGGATCGATCGGCGTCTGAATCAGGTTATCTTTCGACTGGGATTGGGTTGGTTTCTGATAGCGTTGCTACCGGTGTTGCATCTGGTTCCTCTCTGGACTTTTCTTGCCGATCGGTTTGCATTGGTTCCATCGGTCGGTGTCGCCATTCTATTCTCGGCCGTGAGCGCACGGCTGGTTGATCGTTACCCGCGAGCCTTGAGTCTTGGCAGTGCGCTTCTTGTGCTTCTGTATGCGGGTGGAACTGTCGCCGAACAGTCGAAGTGGGAAAGCGACAGAACTTTGTATTCACATGACGTTAGCCTGTCTCCCCGTTCGGATATGGCGCAGTCAAACTATTGCACTTTGATGCTGGAAATCGGCGATCCTGCACGGGCACTTGATGCATGCGACGCAGCGCTGGCGTTGGGCCGTAACAAAGCGGACGTATACCGACGTCGTGCGATCGCGCTTGAACTGCTGGGTCGATTCGCTGAAGCCGAAACGGCGATTGAGCGGGCAATGCAGAAAGATCCCGCTGAACCGGGATTGCATGCTTTGCGCGGCGGGTTGGCCCTGCGTCAAGGCGCGGTGGTTCGGGCGCTCGAATCTTATAAGATCGCGCAGCAACGGGAACCCGAACAACCCGGGACATTGATGTTGCAAGCCCGGATTGCAGTGTTTGAACGCGACGGAGCGACCGCAAGGGCGGCATTCGGCCGTCTGATGAGGCGCCATGGAAACGTCGCGCGCTTTCACTACAACGCGGGGCAGGCAGCACTCGAATTGGGTGATCGATCGTGGGCCGAGGCCGAGGTTCGCGCATGCCAGGACATCGCACCCAATGATATTCTGTGTCGTGAGCTGGCGTCCGCAACATACCGGTGAACCATGAGTGCACAATCGATTGGCATCGACGACATCCTGGAGGCCCGGCGACGGATTCAGTCAGCCGTCTACTATTCTCCTTGTGGACATTCACACGCGCTCAGCAAGCTTTCGGGTAGCAACGTCTTTCTAAAGTTGGAAAATCTGCAGATGACGGGTTCCTTCAAGGAGCGCGGTGCTCTGAACAAGATTCTGACCTTGACGCCAGACGAATGTGCCCGCGGGGTCATCACGGCAAGCGCCGGCAATCATGCTCAAGGCGTTGCGTACCACGCTGCAAGCCGTGGCATCGCCTCGGTGATTTGCATGCCGATGACAACACCACTTGTCAAAGTCACGGCAACTCGAAACCACGGCGCCAAGGTGGTGTTGTTCGGCAACGACTACGACGAGGCTTTTGAAGAGGCGTTGCGGCGGCGCGACGCCCAGGGTTTTACCTTGATTCACCCCTTTGACGACAACGCTGTCATCGCTGGACAGGGCACGCTGGGCCTCGAAATCCTTGAACAGGTGTCTGACCTCGACGCAGTCGTCATCCCCGTTGGAGGAGGCGGTCTCATTGGTGGCATCGCGTGCGCGATAAAAGAGCGCAATCCGCGAATCAAAGTCTTTGGTGTACAAACCGCGCGGGTGCCATCGATGGTGGCCGCACTGGCGATCGGTGGACCTACCACGTTGCCGCCGGCCGCAAGCATTGCCGATGGCATCGCGGTTCGACGGGTCGGTGTGCAAACGCTCGCGCTTGTGCAACGTTATGTCGACGGTGTTGTCACGGTCGGCGAGGAAGAAATTGCCAATGCCATCCTCGTCTTGTTGGAGCGCGAGAAAACCTTGACCGAAGGGGCTGGAGCCGCCAGCGCCGCAGCACTTTTGAATCAAAAGCTTTCGCTCGAGGGCGCGAGGGTCGCCTTGCTGATTGCGGGTGGCAACATTGACGTTAACTTCCTTTCCCGAATCATCGAACGCGGTCTCGTCAAAGATGGCCGCCTGGTGCGTTTGCGCCTGAAGCTGCCCGATCACCCGGGCGTGTTGCACAAGCTCACGGGGATCATCACCCGCTTTCGATCCAACGTCATCAAGGTCGAGCACGACCGCACCTACTTTGGCGTCGGCCTCGGTGACACCATGGTCGACATCACCCTCGAAACGCGCGGATCCGAGCATATTGACGAGTTGCTTACCGGGCTCGAAAGCGAGGGCTATCCGTACGAACGCGTCGTTTGACGCGCGACGGGTTCCCGATCTTTCTACAGATCGGCGTCCAGTTCGGCGTCATTCATTCGGCTGACTGTCCGATGAAGGGGTCGCGTCGTACTTTGATCTTGTGGATATCGCGCTCAAACCAACGAAGGTGCTGATTGTGGATGACCACTTTGTGGCCCGCTTTGGTCTGCGTCGTTTGCTTGAACTTGACCCGCGCTACCAGGTGGTGGCCGAGGCGGTTAATGGAACCGAAGCGGTCTCTATTTTCCGCAAGTGTCGGCCGGACTTGATCCTGATGGATTTGCGCATGAACGGCCTCGATGGGTTGGGCGCGACACAAGCGATCCGTCGCGAAAGTCCCAGAGTTCGGATCTTGATTTTGTCGTCGTACAACACGCCGTCGGATGTGATGCGGGCCAGGCGCGCCGGAGCGAATGGCTTTGTCGAGAAAGAGGCCGGCGCGACCAAGATCTTGCATGCGGTGGGGCAAATCACAGAAGGCGCTGAGGTTTTTGCCGAACAGCCGACGGAGGACAAGACCAAAATCATGAATTCGCGACAGGTTCAGGTGTTGCGAATGTTGGTCGCCGGATGCTCGAACGAGGAGATCGCTTCCAAAACGCAGCTCACCGTCGGGACCGTTCGGTCATATGTGGGTCAGGTCCTTGTAAAGATGAACGTTTCCAATCGCGCCGAGGCCGTTTTCGAAGGCGTTCGCCGCGGTTTCGCCCGCCCGACGAAGCGAAACGCCGAGCCAACCGCGTTCAGTCCCGCAGGTTGAAACAAGCCAAAAATCGATTCCATTCGTAGCGCGGGCCAGCGACGAACAGACGACCCGCGTTTTCCAGCACCGCCGCCGAGGCGTCTCGAAACAACAGTTGGCGCAGCGAATCGGGGCCAAGGGCTGCCTGAAGTTCAATGTCGTGGGGTGCACCGGCCCGAACATCCACGTAGACCGACGAGGCGCGTATCTGGAAAGCTTCGGGGCCAACTTGGAGGGTGATGCTGCACCCGCCGCCCTGAAATCGCCTTTTGAGCGACAGCAGCGCCCACCCGACATCCAACTTTTCGCCCGGTTCCGGTGAGCTCATCCACCGCTGACCGAACTTTCCGAGCGCGAGGCAGACCGGTTCTAGTTCGCGCCCGATCTCCGTGAGCTCATAAACCGTTCCGGAAGCAGGCGCAGCCAGTTTCCGTTGACGAATCAGACCCTGTTTCGCCATATCACGCAGGCGCGTGGAGAGCAGATTGGTGGGAATGCCCGGCAGGCGTTCACGCAAATCCTTGAACCGCCAGGGGCCCAATATCAGATCCCGGATAAGCAACAGCGTCCAGCGCTCGCCTACCACGTCCAAAGCCTTCGCCACGCCGCAAAATTGGCCGTATCGCCGTAAATTGCGAGTATTTCCTGATACTTCCATGTACTTTACTTTCTTATAGTATCTGATTTAGTTATTCAACATGGATTCCATCTCGCTTCCCGGATCTCCCAGCATCGGACTGACGGTCGCTTTTGTGGTGCTTCCTCTGTCCTTGCTCACCTTCTGGACCTGGGCTGCCGGGGTCGGTTCGGCGACCCCGAAACGCCATCGCATAATTGCGGCGGGAATTTTGTCGACGCTCGCGGCGGTCACGTGGTTTCTGGGAAAACAGCCGTTTCTGCACGTTTTCGCGGCCTTTCCGCCTCCCGCATTGAGGGTCTTCCTGATTTGTTTCGTGTTCGCCCTTTCGATCGGATTTTCAGGCCTCGGCCGCCGCATGGCGGGTGCCTTGCCACTACCCCTTCTCGTCGGGTTCCAGGCATTCCGCTTACCGCTCGAACTGGCGATGGCGCGCGCGCACAGCGAAGGCGTCATGCCAGTTGCAATGTCTTTTCACGGCCGAAACTTCGACATCTTAACGGGGATCCTCGCCATCCCGCTGTTCGTGGCACTCCTCAAACGCCGTGCCGGGCGTTCCTTGGTTTGGGTTTGGAATATTTTGGGCCTCGCCTTGCTTGTCAACGTCGTCGTCAACGCCATTTTATTGATGCCGGGTTCAACAACATCGCAGGCGGAATCGATTCCGAACGTTTGGGTGAGATACGCACCTTTTATCTGGTTACCGACTGTCCTCGTGACATCCGCCTTGCTCGGCCATATCCTCGTGATTCGCCGCCTTTGCCTCAAAAACTCTGTGACCCATCCATGATCATTCGCAACACGACCGGTCTGTTCTTGCTTTTGCCGCTGCTGCTAATCGAGACGGGTTGCAAATCGACGGAAGAAAAAAAACGCGACGAGGCCGCGGAAGCATTCTCCGATGCCACTGCGCAACTGGCCAAGGCGGCAGAAAAACTGGCGAGCGCTCGCGCGGCCGATGGTGTCGAAAAAGGAGCGCAAGGGGCCGAGAAAGCTGCCGCTGGCATGCAAAACGCAGCACAGGCGATGAAGAACTGGGCCAAGGCGATGCATGGAACGGCTCCCGGCGATGCGACTCCCGACAAGGCAGCCGCGCAGGCGGAGCCCGTAAACTTTCGCGATCTGAAGGCTCTTTTGCCCGAGACCGTGGGCGGCCTGAAACGCACCTCCTCAAGTGGCGAGAAGACCGGCATCACCGGACTGACTATCTCGCAGGCCAAGGCCTCTTACGAGCTCGAGGGTGGAAAACAATTGGACATCAAAATTGTGGACACCGGTGGTTCGGGTTCACCCATCGCCATTGCAGCTTTTGGATTGGCTATGGTTGAGATCGATCGCGAAGATGACAACGGCTATGAACGCACGAGCAAGATCAACGGATTCAAGGCCTTCGAGAAGTGGAACAGCAAAAAAGAACAGGGCGAATACAAGGTCCTCGTCGCCAATCGGTTCGTTGTGGAACTCGAGGGGAAAAAACTCACGATGGACACTCTGAAGTCCGCTGTTGCTGCGATTGATCTGAGCAAGCTTGCCGCACTTGGCAAGTAAGCCTGTTCGTCGTTCCGTCGTTCAAAGCACCCGCAGTATCCAACACTTGAGGTGCCCAGTTTCGGACACGCCAAGTCGTTCGGGGTGATCGGGAGCTGCGCCTTGACGCGCCAAAATTTGTACCACACGTCCTGCGCGCGCCGCCGCTGCCAGGACCAGATCGTCCCAGAGTGCGCGTGTGACGGGACCGGAACAGGAACAAACCACCAAGATTCCACCCGGCGACGTGACGCGAAAGCCCCTCAAAAGCAATTCGCCGTAGCCCCTTTCGGCGTTCCGTAACACACTGGCGCGATCTTGCCCGTCGCCGCGTCCCCTTTTCGCAAGCGCCGGGGGATCTAGAATGACAGCGTCAAAGGTTTCTCCTCGAGATTCAAGATCGCGTAACAACGCGAAGGCATCGGCTTGTCGAACCTCGACATTCGTAAACCCGTTCAGCAATGCGTTGGCTTGCGTTCGTTCCACTGCGACTGCGTCTAGATCCGTGGCCAGGACCGATCGAGCGTTCTTTGCCAAAGCCAGCGCAAAGCCACCTTGATGGGTGAAGGCATCCAGCACGCGCCCGCCCGCAGGCACCATTTGTGCGACGAGGACGTGGTTGTCCGCTTGGTCGAGAAACGTCCCGGTTTTGCCGTCTGTGCGTACATCCGCACGATACCGAACTTCACCCAGCCGAAACTCCACCTGCGTTGTGGCCGTGTCGGCTCCAGACGATGCGTGGATCTGTACTTCACGCGGTAAACCCTCGAACTCGCGCATGGCGCTGTCGTTGCGTTCAACAACGATCCGCGGAAGAAGGCGCCTTACAAGGTGCTCTGCAATCACGTCCTTGAGCGCGTCCATGGCGATGGAGACGGTTTGAAAAACCACCACGTCGTCGTAGCGGTCAACGAAAAGGCCCGGCAAATCGTCGCCCTCGGCGTGAACAATTCGGAAAGCGGTGTTGCGTTTGGCAACATGCGTTCTTCTCTCAATAGCAGCATCGATGCGCATTGCGATTGCTTCCTCGAAATGCACCGGATGAATGTTCGAGGGCGAACCCAACATCCGTAAGCCGATGGGAGAATTGAGAGCCCACAACGCGCGACCAAGTTTCTTGCCGCGATCGTCTTGCACCAACACCCATGACGGTCCGTTGGTGCGAGCATCCGTACTGGGTCCGCTGATGATCTGGGCGCGGTAGATCCACGGATGACCCTCTTCGATGCGTCGGCGGCCAGCCGCGTTGACGCTCGCTACCGAATCGTTGGTTTTCATGCGCTAGAGCCGTTGTTCTGGACGGTTCGGGTCGAAACGTTGTTGCACAGGCGGTGGTTGTGAAATTCTTGGTGGGGGCAGCGGCTTTTGTCGAAATGCAGGGTCGTCTTTAAGCGCCGTTCTTAACCGGTCGATCTGTTTATCGAGCATTCGACGAACACTTTTGTCCTTTTCCCTCGGCCGTGCGAACTCAAGCGCCGCAAGCGCCTGTGGGCGTCTCGTCAACACCAGCGCTGCAATCGCATCAAGGCGCACTTCGGTCTCCGGGTGTGCCAACAACCGCTCGATTGCGGGGATCGCTTCCTCCGAACGCGTCCAACCCAGGGCGAGTACCGCGGTGCGAATGATCGCCAAATCGTCACGCATCTCCGGCGTACCCGGAGTCTTCTTACCTGCGTTCACGTTCACTGGGGTGGCGGACTGTAGTTGCCTCATCAAATAAGTGCGCGCAACCGGCGTGTCGAGTTCACCGAGTGCCCGCACGGCAGCAACCCGCAGTCGCAGCGGTGAACCAACGTCGCTTGCGATATCCATGACCGCAAGATCGACATCCTTGCCCAGTTTCCGCAACGCCGAAGCGGACATATTACCGCGCGACTTATCGAGTTCGGATGCAACCACCAATCGAATCCCCAGAGTATCAGGCGCCTTGTGTGCCACGCCCGCATCCGGGACGTCTGCAAGGACCAAGGTCGACGCACATAACAAGGTGAGCCCCAGGCAAAGCGCTGTCGCACGCGCCGGATGGCATGCCGAATCTCCAATGCCGAGGAAAAACCTTTGTTTCGCCATGGCGCTGAGCCTGTCATGAAACCTCGGATTTCGCTATGATAGGACGGTGCGCTTGGTATCTGGGCCCACACCCAACCCATCGAGAAAGAACCCAACGTGGCTGATATGGAAAAGATGGCAATTCTGGTCGGTGGCGGTCCCGCTCCCGGCATCAACTCTGTCATCAGTGCGGCGACCATTCGCGCACGCCTTCAAGGCGTCGAGGTGATCGGTATTCGGAATGGTTTTTCCGAAATCATGCGCGGCGACCTCGAGCGGGCCAAACCGCTTGGCATTGATGAGGTCAGCCGCATTCACTTTTCGGGTGGATCGTACATCGGCACGTCGCGCGCGAATCCTACGCGCAAGGAAGAGACGCTGGCCAACACCGTGGCGTCGCTGCGCAAACTGGGCGTTTCACAGCTCATCACCATCGGTGGCGACGACACCGCATATTCTGCGATGAAGGTCGCAGAAAAGGCGGCCGGTCAGGTGCGCGTGGTACACGTGCCGAAAACGATCGACAACGATCTCGATCTATCGTCCTACGTCGACACCTTTGGATATCAAACCGCTCGCCACTACGGTGTCGACATCGTGAAGAATTTGATGGTCGACGCCAAGACCACCGGTCGCTGGTATTTTGTGGTTGCGATGGGCCGCAAGGCAGGACACCTCGCGGTTGGCATTGCCAAGGCAGCTGGTGCTACGCTTGCCGTGATTCCGGAGGAGTTTCCCCCGGGAACGGCGAACCTCGACATGCTGGTCGACATACTGGTCGGTGCCATCATCAAGCGCATGTCGCAAGGTCGGCGGGATGGTGTTGCGATTCTTGCCGAAGGGCTGGCCGAGAGCATTCCCGCGTCGGAACTGTCGCGTCTTGGTCCGGTGGTTCGTGACGAACACGATCACATTCGATTTTCAGAGCTCGAACTCGGCCGTGGCATCAAGAACCTCGTGGCCGAGCGCCTGCGTCGTATGGGAATCGAGCTGACGCTGGTCTCGAAGGATATCGGCTACGAACTGCGTTGCTGTGATCCAATTCCGATGGACATCGAATACACCCGTGATCTTGGGTACTGCGCGGCGAAGTTTTTGTTCGAGGGTGGCAATGCGGCCATGGCGTCGTTGCAGGGCGGACAATTTGTGGCAGTTCCGTTCGCCCAGATGCTGGATCCCACAACGGGCAAAACCCGCATCCGAATGGTGGACATCACCTCCACCCGGTACGGCATCGCCCGTCGTTACATGATTCGCCTGCGCAAGGACGACTTCGATCACATCATCGAGCTCGAAAAATATGCCCGCATCGCCAACATGACGGTCGAGGACTTTCGAGCTCGGTTTGCCCATGTGGTTGAGCACGAGCCCGCGCCCTTGTGGTTGAAGCAGCGCTAAGCTGTAAGATTCGCGGATCGTTGCATTCCGATAATCGGTAAGTGATCTGGCGCGTGTGTGCCGAATGTTCACGCGATGATCAGAATCCGTCACGAAACCTTGGATGTTCCGTAACACCCGTCATTGCTCTGGTCGTCCATGATGCCGGGGCGTTGGATACAGGCGTCTGCCGAGTCCACGCACGACCAATCCCCATGGAGACCTCGATCATGAAACAGGACAATATCGATCCCGAGGAATGCCAGGCTTTGGCCCAGGCTGAATCTCGAGACGGCAAAGGTGAATATTTCGGAAATGTTGTTCGGACACGCATCCAGCGACGTTCACTTCTGAAGGGGATGGGCGTGTTCGGTGGTGCACTTGTCGCGCCGTCAATCTTCGATGCCGGCTCTGCTTCCGCGCAAGCCGTCTTAAACGGTGCGCGTCTAACCTTCACGCTCATCGCGCCGAACAGCCTCGACGCGATCACGGTGCCATCCGGATACACGCACAACGTCGTTGTCGCCTGGGGCGATCCGATGTTCCCGGGTGTTCCTGCCTTCAACTTGACCGCGCAAAGTCCAGCGCTGCAAGCCCAACAGTTCGGCTTCAACTGCGACTTTGTCGTTCAATTGCCGTTGCCCACGTGGTTCACCCGGCCCTCGCGTTTGCGGTCGTGGGCGCTTGGCCTTCAGTTCCAGTTCCAACGTTTGTTCCAGCAGCCGAGCCGACGCGCCCTGCTCTGGGTGAACCATGAGTACACCTCGGGCACAGAAATGTTCCCGGGATACAGCGCCAGCGCTCCCACGGCCGACCAGGTCAACAGGTCAACATCGAGATCGCAGCACACGGCGGTGCACTCGTCACAATCGAGAACAACGGCCAAGGTTGGACCGTTGACCGCGGTTCGGTGTTCAATCGACGGATCACCGGCGAGACGCCAATGGTGCTCGACGGACCGGCTGCCGGTAACCCGCTCTTGCAAACCAGCACCGGTCCAAGCGGTCGGTCGGTCAGAGGCACGCTCAACAACTGCGGTGGTGGTTTGACAGCCTGGGGCACCGTGTTCACGGCCGAGGAAAACTTTGATCAGTACTTCGGGAACTCCGCCGCGCTGACTGCGGAAAAGCGAACCTTCTATTCTCGATTGGCCGCTCCGGCGGGCGCATCGGAGCGCAAGTGGGAACGCTTCCACGATCGTTTCGACCTTGGCAAGGAGCCAAACGAATACGCCAAGTTCGGATTGGGTGGGACCATCAGGGTCTCGGCCAGTGGCGCTGACGTGGACACGGCCGACACCCTGACCTACGCATGGACAGCGTCGGACGGCGGTGCATTCGCAGCATCCACGCTGGCAAGCACGGCGTGCACCTGTGCTACGGTAGGCCGCCACACCTTGACCGTGACGGTCTCGGATGGCAACTGCCTCGGCACGCGCGCGGTGCCTATCGCCTGCACACCCTGAGTAAACTGAAACGAGTGACAAGGCCCGGCCCCGTTAATCGCGGGGTCGGTTTTTTTCGTTGCCATCACGCTTGCGATAATTCTTGCGCGGGTTTTACAGCGCGCCCGCATCAGCGTTCCGTCGATGTCCAAGTCAGTGACCCTTCTCCGATCGAGATCGCAATTACAACAACGAAGTAGAAAACCGCAACGGAACAGAGAATCCCGCAGGTGTGTAAATAGATTCGGCGACCGCGGCAGGGATCTGTGTACTCGAGCGGGTCAAAAAAGGCGGGTCTCGTGAGTCCAATTACACCGAACACCAGCGCGGGAAGGGAAACGATAGCCAGCAGCGTCAATAGACTTGGATGCACGCCAAGGAGAGTCGCAATTGCTATTGCACCGACTTCCAGCCCATAGACCAATCGTATTTTCGAGAGCCGTTTCATTTGAAGCGAAGTCTGTACAACGTTATGGCGCTCAACTGCGATGCGCAAGCGTCCAGTTCTCCACAAATAGCCCGGGAACTTTAGCGAAGTGTTTAACGTTGTTGGTCACGAGCGTGCAGCGCAAGGCCATCGCGTGCGCTGCGATCAGAACATCGTACTCGCCAATTGGAGTTCCTCGCTCAGCGAGGGTGCTACCGATTCGTCCGAACTCAGTCGCTGCGGCAACATCGAACGGAACGACTTCGATTGCCGACGCGATCGTGTCGATAAGAGCGTGCAGTTTCTTTGATCCCTTGAGGTCGGCTCCGTACCGAAGTTCCGCGAGGGTGATGGCACTCATACACAGGTCCGAGGGCTTCTTTGCTCGGATCCGCGAACCGACATCTCCGTGACCGCGCAACGCAAAACTGATGCTGTCAGTATCGAGCAAGTACTTCATCGGTCGAAAGGATTCTTCCGCGAACCAATCTTCCGCCCCGGTGGTCTGAGAATCTCTTCCTTCCACGCTCCGAGGCAGGCGAGAAACTCCGCAGACCATTCGTCAGCAGGCTCGAGGATGAGCTGCTTTCCCACGCGCCTGACGATCACCTCATCCTGATCATCGTTGAAGCGGCACGATTTCGGGAGGCGCACCGCCTGACTGCCGCCATTTTGAAAGATCTTCGCCCGCTCACTCATGCCTTAAAGTATATACCGGTGTATATACAAATCAAGGGGCGATCCGCGAGCCGTGTCTGCGCGCACTCGACCACATCGATTAGTCGCTCACCTGCAACGCCAAGCGTTGCCATGTGCAAGCCAGGTTGGGAAGCGGACCTTTCATTTCGGAGAATTCCGGATCCAAAGCACCGCCTCGGAGTCGTTATCCAGCACCCGAAAGACGCCTCCGCATCGACAACAACGAATCCGAGCGAAACATAAAGCTCGTCGCCCTCGGTCGCAAAGCCTGGCTCTTCGTCGGCAGCGATGACCATGGCTCCGCCACCGGCCACATATTGTCCATGATCGCTTCCGCCCGCCTGCACAACCTGGATGC
>JAYUPZ010000511.1:0-3081 GCA_043759805.1 Myxococcales bacterium
CAATTGATGTGTGTTATCCTCTGCAGTTCTTTTCATGCGCTACGGCATTGTTTCCGATACCCACGCCAACATCGAAGCGTTGGAGGCGGTCTTCAAGGACCTGGAAAGCCAGTCTATTGATCGCTACGTCTGCCTCGGCGATACCGTCGGATATGGCGCGAGTCCCAACCAGGCCTGCGATTTGATGCGCTCGAAGGTGGCCTTTGCCATTCTCGGTAACCACGATGCGGCGGTCGCCGGGCGGATGGATTACTCGTACTACTACTTTGCTGCGCGGCATGCGCTCGACAAACACGCGCACGAGTTGCGACCCGAGAACCTGGCCTGGCTCAAAACCTTGCCCTACGAGGTCCGCGAGAACGACGTTCATTTCTGTCACGGCTCACCGCTCAACATTGAAGAGTTCGATTACATCTTCGCTCGCGATCAGGCCGCAGAGTGTATGCGCATCTGGGACACGATGCCGTCGCTCACCGTCATCGGACACTCTCACCTCTGCAAATCCTTCGCCCTCAATCCGCAACACGATCGCCTGAGCGCCCAAGAAGTGGTGGCGCAATCCTTCGAGCTGCGTCCCGGTTGGAAGTACATCGTCAGCGTTGGATCGGTCGGTCAGCCGCGCGACTTCGATCCGCGTGCGAGCTACGTCATCTACGATA
The DNA here is from genome assembly GCA_043759805.1 of Myxococcales bacterium. Taxonomy (GTDB): domain Bacteria; phylum Myxococcota_A; class Polyangia; order Fen-1088; family Fen-1088; genus JAWXBF01. The sequence continues at coordinate 660 of JAYUPZ010000511.1, forward strand.
CCTCGACGCGCCGCTTTGATTTCCGCCGCGTCGAGTACGACGTGAAGCAATCGGCAGGCAAGATTCTCGCGACCGATCTCGAACCGAACTTCGGCACGCGCCTGTTTCTGGGGATCTAGCCGTTCACGTCGGTGCCGGTTGCGCGTTCCAATTGAGCTGCAGCCATGTTGAAATCGTGGATGGCCTGCAGGTACAGCACGCGCATCGAGAAGTAACGGGTTAGCGCATCCGAGACTTCTTTGATGTCGCCCAATCCCAGCTGCATCTTCTGCATGATCGAAGAGATCCATCTCTTGGCGAGCTTTTCGCCCTTGCCAACCACGACCACGCGTTCGCGTGCCTCGTTGAGTTCTGTGTGCGCTTTTTCCACTTCAAAGTTGACGCCGGCCATCGCGTCGAGTCTTTGAAATTCAGCCTGTTCTGCCGCCGCGCGCATGCGATCGGCGCGCGCGCTTGATACGCCGAAATCGAGCGGTACCCGCAACGCCGCGGCAAGTCCCGCCGATCGCGTATTGAAGGGATCGTTGGCAAATGCGCTCGGCGGATTGTCGACCGAACTTGCGTAGGCGTAGCGGGCAGTTCCGATGAGCACGAGATCAGGCATCATTTTATTCCACTCAAATTGCGCCAAATGATTGCGGGCTTTGACGAGGTGATTCAACGCGCGAATCTCTGGCCGGGACATTTGCGCCTGATCTGAAAAGAAGCGCAGCCCCTGTTCCTTCACGTCGTCGAGGGCAAGCGGTTCCTGGTCAATTTGTATGTCGTGTGGCCCGTTGACACCGATTAACGCTCTCAGTCCGGACAACGCGATGGACTGCCCTTTCTTCGCCTCAAGCATTTTCGTTTCGAGTTCAGCGCGGACGGTTTGCAATCGCAGCTTGTCGGTTATCGACATGTTGCCGTTGCCTTCATCCAGATCTTTTTGCACCAGGTTTTCTGCCTCGTCGACGTATCCGTTGGCCTCTTCGAGAGTCGTCAAGATCTCACGCATCAACTTATAACCGTAGTACGCACGTTTCACGTTGAGAGCGAGCGCCTCCTTGACGGCCGCTTCACCCGATCGAGATGCCTCGATGCCCGCCCGTGCTGCAGAGATGCCCGAGTCGATCTTCCCGAAGGTATAAACCGGCTGGGTCAGGGTAATTTCGTTGCGGGTAAAGATGCCTGAGAAGCCAATGTTGACTTCGGGATTGCCGGTGTTGAGGCAAACCTGATTCCAGTCCTCATCTGTAACCCCGACAGGCTTCGGCAGCGGATTGCTGCATTGAATAGAAGGCGAGGGCGCCAGGATCGATCGAATCTCACCGGTGGGCAGCCAGCTGCGTCTTGCTTCCGAAAGCTGAGCCTCGACCTGCTTGGTGCCCTTGGCGCTGGCCATCACCCCCGGGTTGTATTGAGTTGCCAACTTCAACAGGCTTTCCAGATCGTAGGTTTCCGCTTGCGCAAACCGTGTCCCGAACACCGGTAGCATCACGGTCATCCCCAGGGCAATCCACGTCCGCGATTTCAGAAGTTGCGTGTTTCTCATGTGTTCCCGATGGGCGCCATCGTACCCTGTTTGACCGGCACAAAGGTGCGTGGTAGCTCAGAAATATGTCCGATGGCGCGTCTTCCTCTGTTGGCCCCGTCGCTTCCGGGACGCCGACCGCGTCGCGGGTTGAAGCGGTACACATTGTCCTGCCCGGTTTGACCAATGCCCTTGGCAGCATTTTCGGTGGGATCCTGATGCAGTGGATCGATATTGCTGGTGCAATTGCTGGTGCCCGCCATGCGCTTGGTCCGGTGGTGACAGCATCGGTCGATCGCATCCACTTCTTGCGCCCCGTGAAGCTCGGAGACGTGGTGATTGTGCAGGCCCAGGTCAACCATGTGGCCCGAACCTCGATGGAGGTGGGTGTGCGTGTCTTCTCCGAGGATCAGCGGACGCGGGAACAACACCAGGCCACACGGGCGTATCTGACCTTTGTTGCGATTGACGAAGCGGGCAAGCCGCGGTCCATTCGGCCGCTTGTGCTCGAGACAGCGGACGATAAACGGCGGTTTGACAAGGCGGCCCGACGCCGTTCGGATCGCCTCGCCGAGCGCAACGAAATGGGTATTAAAACGTGACACAGTCCTTACTTTCGGAGCCACAGATGGCTGCCCGGGTGGACGTATCGCCCCCCGAAATCATTCACGTGACTGGCAACGATCGGGTGGCTTTTTTGCACCGTATGTTGACCAACAACGTGCAATCCATTGCGATCGGTCACGGGCGTGCGGCGATGCTGTTGACTGCCAAGGGTCAGGTCGTGGCCTTGATGCAGGTCCTGGTCGAGGAAGAGCGTGTTGGCTTACTTCTACCCAGTGGAACAGGGGACGCCGTTCTCGCAGCCCTCGCGCATTTCGCAGTGATGGATGACGTGACCTTCGAGCTCGA